>NZ_JBFAOO010000085.1:0-24613 GCF_040675265.1 Microbispora sp. NPDC049633 | reverse complement strand
TGTTGAAGTAGTAACAGAACTCGCCGGTCTCACACACGCCGTTGCGGGTGGCCGCCGAGGCGGGCGAAGCGGTGGCGAGCACCGCCGCGCCGACCACCAGCGCGGCGGCCTCCGCGGCGGGCCGCGAGATCAGCCGTGCAGTTCGTGGAGACACAGTCGCCTTCCTCTTCTTGGGGGTCGCGGTGCGCTAGCGGACGTTGTAGCCCTGGGAGTTCCAGAACGAGTTCGGGTTCGGGTTGCTCAGATTCGGGTCGCGGACGCTCTTGGCGGCGAGCTTCTGCCGTCCAGGACGCATCTCGACGTGGGTGTGCGCGGCGCTGCGGGACGACACGCCGTGCCACGCCTCGTCCGCGATGATCTGGCCGCGCGCGATCTGCTGGCCCACACGCAGCGAGGACAGCGGAGCGGAGTGCAGGTAGATGATCGTCTTGTTCAGCGAGGCGTTGTAGATGGCGATCGTGGAGAGCCCGGAGCCGCCGTTGCGCCCGTGCACGACGTTGATGATCTGACCGCTGACCAGGGCGTGGACATCCGAACCCTCGCTGCGCTTGATGTCGATACCCTCGTGCCGGCCAGAGGTGTGGACGTAACCGTCGAAACCGCAGCTGATATAGCCGCCACCGGTCTGGTACAGCGCGTACGACATGTTGACACGCGCCGATGACGACGGGCCGAACTGGTGGGAGGCGTTCTGGTTCTTGAGGCCGGGCTTGAGGTTGCCCTTGGCGCCCGGCCCGAAGTCCTGGTAGACGATGCCGCCGTAGTTGCTGTTGAAGTAGACCCGGACGGTCTTGCCGCTACGGTTCCAGACCGAGGCCGCGGCGTTCTTGACGCACTTGCCCTTGCCGGTGCCCGGTCCCTTGAAGTCGTAACAGGAGGGCTGCCGGGTGCCGTAGTCGCCGACCGATCCGGTGAAGTCCGAGACCGATCCCTGGTTGTTGCTGTTGAAGTAGTAACAGAACTCGCCGGTCTCACACACGCCGTTGCGGGTGGCCGCCGAGGCGGGCGAAGCGGTGGCGAGCACCGCCGCGCCGACCGCCGCCGCGACGAGGATCTTGTCAAGCGTCCCCATGGTGTTCTCCCTCGTGTCTGTGCAGGCTGGGTTTTGGATGGTCAGCGGCGCTGGTACTCCTCCCAGGTGCGGATGGTCACCTTCGGGCCGTCGTCCGGGCCACGGCCGGCGAGCCCGTTCAGACCGAGGTAGTAGTCACCGATCTGATGCTGGGCCTGGCTGGAGAGGTCGGTGTCGTTGATCGCGGCGCCGTGGATGTGCCACGGCCAGTCGGCTTGATCGGGGCTACGCACCCATGCCGCGAAGCCGACACGTCGCAGCGCACGGACGACGGCGGTGCGGGTGGCGGAATCCATCCCCTTGACCGAGATGTCGACGACGCCGCCGCCGTCGTGGGTGCCCGCGGACGTGGGGTCGCCGCCGCGGTTGTACGACCCCTGCAACAGCACGAGGTCGCGGCCGAACAGCCGCTTCGCCTCTGCCAGCATGCTCCGCGTACGGGTGTCGACGACGACGCCGCCGGCGGACACCCGGGCGCCCGGCCCGATGATGTGGGTGACCGTGAAACGGCCGGCTCCGAGCCTGGTGAGCGACGCCTTGCCCGGAAGGCCGTTGGCGGCGAGACCAGTGAGGCCGAGCGACCTCTGGAACTTCGCGAAGGCGACGACCGTCGTGGTGCCGAAATAACCGTCCACCCACTTCGCGTCGAGCAGGTGCCGGTCGCGCAGCGCCCGCTCAACGAGGAGCACGCTGGCCTTGGCGCCCGGGGTCAGCGTGTCGTCAGACCGCCGCGGGTCGATCTGGGCCGCCTTGACAGTGGCTTCCATGTTCACGCTCGGAAGGGCCCTGGCGTCGGCTGCCTGTGCCGCCGACATCCCGGACGCCCCGGTCATGCAAGCGAGCAGGGCGGCCGCCCCGAGGGCGGCGGCGCATGCAGGCAGCTTCATCGTTTCTCCTGGTGTCGGACGCCGGCAGGTGATTCCTGCAGCGGCTCCACGGTTTCGGATCGCTCACGCCGTCCACAAGGAGATCGTGTTGTCAGCCTGTCCCGACAAGGCTCCCCGTACAGGCTTACGCGCCGCCTGACAACCACCGCACCTCGTGGAGGGCGATAAGCGAGCGGCGACGGAGGCCATTGCGAGCGTTCTACTACACCAGATCAGGGATAGATCGAAAAATCCCCTCTCGCCGAAACCGGCGAGAGGGGCGTGCCGCTCTCAGTGAGCCGTGGCGGCCGTTCCCGCGCTCTACTTTTCGGCGATCCACCTGTGGCACTACAACGCCTTTTCGGGGGCCCTCGCCGAAGGGGGCGTGAAGACGGAGGCGATCCGGCGGTCGTCGATGCTCTCGACGACGCGCTGGTGGTGGCGTCGTTCGCGGTCTGGAACCTGGGCTGGATGATCGGGCTCCTGGTCTTGGCCTTCGCTGCGTGGCGAGCAGGCCTCGTGTCCTTGTGGGTGCCACTCGTTCTCACCGGCGGCCAGGTGCTCGATTTCGTCTCCAGCGCTGTGGCGCCCAAGCTCGTGGTGAGTGCGTTGATGACCGCCGGCTTGATCGGCTTGGCGCTCGGCATCCGTCCGAGGCGGGTGGCGAGCGCGGCAGCGACCGTTGCGAAGTGACCAGTGAAAGCCGAGCTCATCGAATGAGCCGGGCTTTCGGGTGTCGGCGGGCGAGAGGACTCGAACCCCTGACCTTCTGATCCGTAGGGAAGGGCAGGCCCCTTGTTGATGGTTTGCCGCCCTGCTTCGGCGGTATATGCGGGCTGCTGGCGTGTGACCACGATCCGGACACCGAGTGGGTCGTCGCCCCGCCGACCAGCCCTAGGGCCTGTCTGACAAATGATCACGGCTGGTGCGGTTAGATGATCGTTCGTGGTGAGACGTGGTGAGCTGACCGATAAGGCCTGGCAGCGGATCGAGCCGTTACTGCCCGCCACGGACGGTAAGGGCCGTCCGTGGCGCGATCACCGGCAGGTCATCGATGGCATCTTGTGGCGGCTGCGGACCGGCGGGCCGTGGCGGGACATCCCCGAGCGGTACGGCCCCTGGCAGACCTGTTACGAGCGGTTCAAGCGCTGGGACCAGGACGGGACCTGGGCCCGGGTTGCTGGAGGAGATGCAGGTCAAGGACGACTCGGTCGGCCGGGTGGAGTGGACCTTCAGCATCGACTCGACCATCGCCCGCGCTCACCAGCACGCGGCCGCCGCCCATAGAAAGGGGACGACGGCGGGACGATCGATACGAAGCAGTCGCAAAGGCGGCAGGCGCTTGGACGGTCCCGGGGAGGACTGACCACCAAGCTCCACCTGATCACCGAGGCCCGCGGCCTGCCGATGGCCCTGCACGTGACCGCGGGCAACGTGGTGGACTGCAGCGCGTTCGAGGCGGTGCTGGCCAAGCTGCGACTCCCGCGCAGCGGGCCGGGACGGCCGCGCACACGCCCCGATGTCCTGATAGGCGACAAGGGCTACTCCTCCCGGAAGATCCGCGCCTACCTGCGCTCGCGCGGTATCAAGGCCGTCATCCCGAACGCAGGGACCAGATCGCCAACCGCAAGCGCAAGGGCAGCCGGGGTGGCCGCCCCCACGCCTTCGACGCCGAGCTCTACAAGCAGCGCAACCTGGTCGAACGCTGCTTCGGCACGCTCAAGCAGTGGCGGGCGATCGCTACCCGCTTCGACAAGCTCGCCAGCCGCTACCTCGCCGGCGTCACCATCGGCTGCCTGATGCTCTGGCTCCGCCAGGCCGACTTGTCAGACAGGCTCTAAGGGGCGCCAGGGTCGTCACCGGGCCGTGTTGCCAGGGGCGCACACGAAGCAGCGGAGTGTGACGGACCCCGAAAGTGCCGCGTATGGCAGTGAAAGATACTGTAGAGGCACATAAGTGGTGACTTGCCCCTTTGCTGCGCTTATGCCGGGAGGTGAGGTGGCGGCCGCGAAAGTTAGGTCCAAGGGCCACGCTGAGCAGCCGCAGGCGGAGCAGCTCGGCGTTGCGCGGGCCTCGGACGAAGGGCAGTGGAGCCGGCAGACGCTGACGCTGGCTCTTCAGCAGGCGATGACGAGCCTGGGCGGCCTGGGCGCCCTCGTGCACAGGTGTGATTCCGCTACCGGTTGCCTGCACCTGGCGGCGGCCAGCGGGCTTCTTCCGGAGACCGCCGAGGCGTGGGCAGATCTTCACACCGTGCAGGATGTGGCGCCCACACGCGCCGTGCGGCGTGGTGGCTACGTCTGGGTGTGCGGGGACAGCTTGGGGATCGGGGCAGCCGGCACGGCGGCATTGCCCCTCCCGGGTGCCGACGGGCCGGTCGGGGTGTTGTCCGTGCTTACGGCAGGGCCCGCCGAGCCGGACGACGAGCAGCGTTCCTTTCTCGGTGCGGTAGCGGCATGGGCCGCTGCGCGCCTGGAAGGCTTGCCCGGCACGGCGCCGGGCCTTACTTCGACGGCAGGGTCCGAGCAGACGGTCCGGATGGGCGAGCTGACCGCGGCGCTCGCCGAGGCCGTCACCAGCCGGGACGTCGTGCAGGCCGTCGCGGACCATGTCCTGCCTCCGTTCTGTGCCGACGGGCTCGTGGTCTGGCTGATCGAAGGCGACCGAGTGAATGTGGTCGGCGCCGCCGGGTACCCACAGGAATTCCTCAATCTTCTCGACCGGGTCCCGCTCACCGAAAGCGCATCGGTGACCGATGTGTTGGAGAGCGGTACTCCCCGGTTCATCGGATCGCGCGCGGAGTATCGCCGGCGCTATCCAACGATGGCGATCGTGGCGGGGGCGTCACCGAAGAACGCCTGGGCGCTCCTGCCCGTGATCGCCTCCGGGCGGGCCATCGGCGTATGTGTGGTGTCGTTCGCGCGGGAGCGTGTCTTCAGCGACGAGGAGCGCACCCTGCTGACGGCGTTGGGCGGTCTGGTCGGCCAGGCGCTGGAACGGGCCCGGTTGTACGACGTGGAACACGCCCGCGCACAGGAACTGCAGCGCGGCCTGCTTCCCCGGGAGCTTCCCCGTCTCCCCATGGCCTGCGCCGCTGCGCGCTACCTGCCCGCGGGCCGGGGCGAGGAGGTGGGCGGCGACTGGTACGACCTGATTCCGCTGTCCGGCGGCCGGGTCGCCATGGTGATCGGCGACGTCATGGGACACGGCATCACCGAAGCGGCCACCATGGGTCGCCTGCGCACCGCTGTACGCACCCTCGCCGACCTCGACCTGCCGCCCGACGAACTGATCGGCCACCTCAACGACCTGGTCAGCGATCTCGGTGACGACTACTACGCCACCTGCCTGTACGCCGTCTTCGATCCCACCACCCGGACCTGTACGCTCTGCCTGGCCGGCCATCCCCCACCGGTCATCGTCAACCCCGACGGCACCGTGCTGTGCCCCCACCTGGCTGCCGACCCGCCGCTGGGCGCCGCGGAACCGCCCTTCGAGATCCACGAATTGCATCTGGCTGAGGAGAGCCTGCTGGTGCTCTGCACCGACGGCCTGGTCGAATCCGCCACCCGTGACGTCGACCAGGGACTGGCTCAGCTCTGCCGGATCCTGGCCGAGGCCGTGCCCCGCGTGCCTCACTTCTGGTCAGGAGGCCAGTGCGACGACGTCGGGCACCTGGAGGATCTCTGCGACACGGTCGTTTCGGCGCTGCTGCCCGCCCGTGAACAGACCGACGATGACGCCGCCCTGTTCATCGCTCACACCCGTGGTACCGCCACCGACGATGTCGCCACCTGCAGTCTCCCCGACGATCCCAGGGCAGCCGGAGAGGCCCGCAGATATGTCCGCAAACAATTGGCCATCTGGGGACTGGACGATCTGACGGTCACCACCGAACTTCTGGTCAGCGAGCTCGTCGGCAACGCGATCCGGCATGCGAAGGGCCCCATACGCCTGCGCCTGCTGCGCAGCCACTCTCTGATCTGCGAGGTCTACGACGGCAGCCTCAGTACCCCGCGCATCCGCCACACCTCCTACACCGACGAAGGCGGCCGGGGACTGCAGTTGGTGGCCGCCCTCTCCCGGCGCTGGGGTGCCCGCTACCTTTATGACGGCAAATGCATCTGGACCGAGCAATCCCTCCCTGCTGACGACAACGCGAAACGGCCCCTCGGGTGAGACGGCCTAGCATCCGAATCAGCCGTTCGTGACCCCAGCAACCTGCACAGGCCTGGTCTTGCTTCAGAGCTCAGCGCTCACCAACGAACAGCAGGGGTACGCCCTGCACAGAAGGGCTCAGGTTACGAACTACCAGCGCGCGCGTCCCTGTCCGGCCGTTCCAGGCAACAGCGCCGGCAAGAAGGACTCGAAGTATCGGAAACGAAGAGGGCATCCGCAACCCCGACCAGATCGGGGAACGCGCCCGTGCCGCCAGTAGAGACGAAGCCCCGGACCATCGTTCGCTCCGAGCCCGTACAGAGACCGTCGTATGGTGATCGTGAGGGCTGCATCCATGCGGCGGCGCGGCACGCCGCCGCCTTGGGTTCCGCTTCCACGATCTCCGGCCTGGCACGCGATCCTCGTTTTTGCGTCTGCGGCGCTAGCGTGCGGCTGTGACATACGAACACCGTATGTTCGACAACCCTCCTGTAGAGGAGCACGACTTTGCATCCACGGTGTTGGAAGTGGTGCTGCACAACGCGACACTAGAGGGCGAGGCCGCTGACACTGGAGGCAGCTTCTATCACCATCCGGGAGAACCTCGTTGCCACTGTGGAGTGGGTCGACGAGTCGGATGCTTGAGCTCCCGCAGACGAGGCCTCGAGTTGGAGAGGCCCTCGAAACCTCACAGCGTCGATGATGTTTGAAGCCTGAGGCCTACTCCGACTACTGGGAAGCTACGTCGTGCGACCAGCTTCCTTCTCGGCCCCCGCCACCAGCTCAACGAGATCAGCGAGATTTTGGGGCCTGCGGCGATGGCGCCTCGGGCCTTGGTGATGTGAGAGGTGCCGTCGATGTCGGTGACGATGGCTCCGGCTTCGCGGGCGATGAGGACACCTGCGGCGGTGTCGCAGGGGTGTTGGACAGCATGATGCAGGCGTCGGTGGTGCTGAGGAGATCCGCAAGATCCGTGAGGGTCTCCAAGAGCCTCCCCGCGCTTGACGACAAGGTCACCGTAAGGGCTGACGACGTTGCCCGGCCACGTGAGCGATTCGACCTTGGACGACTACGAGGACACGGTGCGACTGCATCTCAAGCCGGGCCTCGACCGGCACAAGCTGACCGGCCTCACGGTCGCTCACGTCGATGCACTCTGGCAGGCCAAGCGGGAGAAGGGTTACAGCGCCAACAGCATCCGGATCATGCGTGCCGTACATTCTCGCCCAAGGGACGCCGCTCCACGTCGTCTCCGACGTCCTCGGACACGCGAGCATCGCGATCACCAAGGACGTGTACGGGCACCTCATGGAGGGCGACAAGCGGGCGGCGACAGAGGCCATTTCAAGCGCTCTACTGGGCCGACCGAAACGGGTGGCTCCCAAGGTGGCTCCCACAGACGCGGAAGAGGCCGGGTGATCCCCGGAAACACTAAGGCCCGTTTCCAGGTTTTCCCTGGTCACGGGCCTTCTACGATGTGCGCGGCCGAGAGGACTCGAACCCCTAACCTTCTGATCCGTAGTCAGATGCTCTATCCATTGAGCTACGGCCGCTTGGTTTTGCTGCGTTGACCTGCGGTTTCCCCGGTCTTGGTGAAACTGTAGCACGTCGAACGCTGCTCCTAGAGCGTATAACCATGGCCACGCGGACGCCAAATCGAACGCGCCGTAGCTCCTGCCCCCCTCGGAGGTCTGACGTGCCCACCGCGATCGGCGACAACCTCGTCCAGTTCGACCCCGCCCGCCGGCGACGACCCGGCCGCCGCTCCGCCTCCTCCTACGGCGTGCCGCGCGGCGCCGACCTCGGCGCGGTGCTGGAGTCCTGGCGGCTGTCTCTGGAGGCCTCAGCGAAGTCCCCACGCACCGTCCGCGGCTACACCGACACCGCCGTCCGGTTCCTGACCTACCTGGCAGACAACGGGCTTCCTACGGACGCTGAGGGCGTCCAGGCCGAGCACGTCCGCGCGTTCCTCGTCTTCGAGCGGCACCGCACCTCGGCGGTGTCGGCCGACGTGGCGTTCCGGTGCCTGCGGGTCTGGTTCAACTGGATGCGCGAGGAGGGCGAGCGCACCCAGCCCTCCCCCGTGCTGAAGGCCGACCGCCCCCAGACGACGCGGAAGGTCCGCCGGTTCCTGTCCGACGACGACATCCGGGCCCTGCTGAAGGTCTGCTCGGGCAACGACTTCGAGGCCCGCCGGGACACCGCGATCGTCCGCATCTTCGCCGACAACGGCGCCCGCGTGTCCGGCCTGGCAGGCGTGCGCTACACGCCGAGGGACGAGCGGACCAACGATGTCGACCTGCGTGGCCGGCGGCTGCGCATCCGGCTGAAGGGCGGGGATGAGCACTGGATCCCGCTCGGCGCGAAGGCCGCCCAGGCGCTCGACCGCTACCTGCGGGCCCGCAGCGCGCACCCGAAGGCCCACTCGTCGCCGTGGCTGTGGCTGGGCATCCAGGGGCGAGGGACGGAGCACATGACGTCGTCGGGGATGTACCAGATGCTGAAGCGCCGCGGCGAGGAGGCCGGCGTCGAGAATGTCCACCCGCACCGGTTCCGGGGGACGGCGGCGCACAACCTGCTCAAGGCCGGGGCGTCGGATGGGGATGTCCAGCACATCCTGGGGTGGAAGACGCGGGACATGGTGGATCACTACACGGGAGACCTGGCGCAGGAGCGGGCGCGGGAGACTCATGCGCGGTTGTCACCTGGTGACCGGATTTAACGAAATGTAGGCCGTCGAACTAGTGACTCCTTGAATTCGAGTAGATACGATTTCGAAGATCGGGGGGCATCCGCGCCGCGGCCATAGGCACCGCACGGACGGGATGCCCGCATGCAGGCGACGGCGCCCGTCCGTGCGGGCGACCGTGGGCGCCGACCCCAGTGACGGGGGGTCGGACCCGTGGTCGGCTCGTTGTCTGCTCGGGTCGAGCCGTGCCGTCCTCTTCACGGTGACAGCCGTTGCGGGTTTGCAATCTATCGTTCAGGTGACGGTTACCTTGCCTGCGACTTTGGGCCGTTTTCGGACAGGACTGGACATTCTTATCGAACATAGGAACCACATTTCCGGTCTTGTCCACGATCAGTGAACGTTCAACTTCGCCCTGTGCAATAGGCACAGGGCGTGATTGGACCGCACCAAAACCAGTGCTTCCCTCACCGAAAGTTGCGACCTACAGTGGCTGAGCCGTCGCCTGCAAACACGGTGATAGGTGAGTCGCCACGTGGGGAACGCGGCTCACGGGGAAGGACACAATGACCGCCATCCGCAAGATCGCTGGTCTCGCAGCCCTGCTCTGGAGCAGCACGCTGTTCACGGCATTGACCGAAACCGGCACCATGCGGCTCCACGTCACTCTGATGGTCGGTGCATTCACCGTCACCCTCTGGGTCTTGGGCCTCATATTCCTCAAGAAAATGAAGTCCCAGGTCTACCAGTTCGACCGCGGATACAACGTCGGCGCCCGCGCCGTCGTTCACGGCCTGCTCGACGCGGCCGACCACAACGCCGGCACTCCGCCGCAGGGCTTCCGCTACTAGCCTTTCGAGATTTTCCTGAGCTGGGCCGGCGGCCCATCCTCCGCCGGCCGCTGTTTCAACGCAGCAGCAGCAGCACTGCGCAGCAGCTCGTACGCGGCGACGAGCGGACGCTTCACCTCATCCGGGAGATTCGGATCGTCGAGGATCTCCCGGATGGTGGGATTCTCCTCCCGCCCGACGAAGACGGTCCCACCTTCGTGGTTGGCATAGTCCTCGATTGCCTTGGCCAGGTCTTCGGCACGCTCCGAGGTGCCCTCCATGGCCTTGACCTGGATGAGGTACCGGCCGCCGTCCGGCGCGTGGTAGGTGATGTCGATATCTGAAGAGGCGGTGACCTCGACGCTGGCGGTCGCGCCCCCGCTAAAGCTGGGCATCGAACCTGCCAGCGTGCCGGTGGTGACGGGTTCGAGGGTGGCGGGATCGCCGTCGGATTCGAGGTAGCGGTCGATGCTGCCGCGCGCCCAGCTCAGGGCCTCTTCGAGGCCTCGTTTGGTGGGGGCGCGCATCTTCCGGTTTTCGAATCGGACGTGGTTGAGGCCCGTTTTCGTGAGGCCGGCGCGTTCGGCGACTTGGTTCCAGTTCAGGCCGAGCTCCTCGCGCCGCTCGTCCATGAGGCGGGCGAGGCGTTCCCTCGCCGTCTCGGTCTGGTGTATGCCCACGGCCTCTATTCCTACATGACAGATGGGGACAGGTCTAGGCAGATGGAGTGCCATAACGGCAGGTCATGCCCCATTTTGACCGAAACTAACCTGGAGTCACAGGACAGGTAAAGAACGATATAGACAGATAGCGGCAGATTCTCTTGCTATCTGTCTATATCTGTCCTACGGTTGGCGCATGGCTCAACTGACCAAAGTGGACGGACGGAAGCTGCGCCGGCGGCGCGAGGAACTGGAGTTGACCGTCAACGACGTCGTCCAGGCCCTCGCCGAGCGGGAGAAGCGGACCATCCACCCCGACCACCTCCGCAACATCGAGCTTGGCCACAAGCAGCCCGGCGTGAAACTCGTCGGGGCGCTGTGCCGAGTGCTTTCTTCCAACCGTTCGGAGTTCCTCGCCGACCCGGCCGACGCCGTGGCCGAGTCCGCGGGGGCCGGCCGATGAGCACCCCCGAGCAGCGATCCGCCGCCGCCCGCCTCGCGGTGAACGTGAGCTGGGCCTACACCCCGGACCGGCGTGAGCGCACCCAGCCCGCCACGAACGCCTCCCCCGTGTCCCTGGAGTACTGGGAGAACCGGCTCCGGCAGGAGGGGCGGGTGCGCGAAGAGGACATCCCGGCCGCTGCGGTGAACGCGCGCCGGGCCGAGATGCAGCGCCGCGCGAGGAAGTCCGCCGCCGTCCGCCGTGCGCGGAAGGCCGAGCGGCAGCAGCGGGCGCGTCAGCCGTACCGGCCCGCCCAGCAATAAGACGTCGGGCCCCCCGTCACGCGACGACGAGAGGCCCGCAGCTCCCAATCCCGAGAAATCAGGAGCGTTTCATGCCCAAGCGTACCCCCTCGATCTTCGAGGACCTGGCCCCCGGACAGACCGTGATCATCCCCCTCGCCGTGCCGACCAGGTTGGTGCCGGAGCCGGAACCGGTCGAGGTGCTCGACCACCCGACCCCGTGCCCCGACGGGTGCGGCGCGCTGTGCGTCCACGCCCGGGTGCTGCGTACCCGGCGGACGGTGCTGGTGCACCGCCGGCCGGAGCGTGAGGTGGTTCCGGCGGACCGGAGGTCAGCGTGAGCGAGATCGAGCTCCGGCCCGGCGACCGCGTCCGCGTCACCATCACCGGCATCGTCCGCGAGGCGTACGCCGGCGACCGGAAGTACTTCACGACCATCGCGTACGCCTCGTCCGAGACGGACACGATGTGCGTCACGCTGCCCTCCAGCGTGCCCGGCGTCGCCTTCGAGTACCTGGCCCCGGCCGAGTGGCCGCCCCGTCCCGGCGACCTCTGGCACGACCGGGCGGGTGACCCGTGGTTCGCCGGGCAGGCCGACTTCGACGAGCCGGTCAGGATGATCGGCCGCAGCGGCACCGCCTACCCCGACGACCCCGAGGTCCTGCTGCGGGCCTGGGGGCCGATGACGCTCGTTCACCGCCAGGACGAGGCGAAGGGCGGCGAGTCGTGATCCCCGCCGACGAGCTGCTCGCCGAGCACATGCTCACCCGCGCCGCCACCCGCTACAACACGGGCGAGATCCACGGCGGCACCGCCGCCATCATCGTCGCCGAATACTCCGCGCCCGCGCTCGGCGACATCGAGGCCTGGCTCGTCTTCGAGCAGCTGGCCGCCGCCCTCCAGGAGCACGACGCCACCCAGGCCAGCGTGCTGCTGCGCACCCTCATCCGCGGGCGCCGCCCCTGCACCATCCCCGACGCCGAGCTCCTCGCGGTCGCCACCGCGGCCGGCGTCCACCAGCCCCTGACCCTCGTCACCTCGGAGTCCTGATGTTCACCAACGAGCACATCAACCACCTGCGCGAGCAGCTCAACCGGGCCGAGGAGACCGCGGCCGGATGGCGCGCGTTGCTCACCTACGCACAGGCCAACGTCGCGAATCCGCTGTTCGCCCCCGTGGGACAGAACCCGTACCCGGCCGACACCCGCGTTTTCCCGCAGGTGGGGCAGGACAACCCGCGCGCCGCCTGGACCCCGGCCCAGGAGCAGAGCTTCCAGGGGTTCGAGGCAGCGCACAAGGAGCTGGCCGACGAGACCGGGGGCCAGGCGTGATCTGGCTCGTCCCCGTGTGCATCGCGATCGCCGCCGGCGCTTCGGCGCTGGCGGTCGTCGCCCACAACCGCCGCCTCCCCGCGCACCGCCTCGTCGCCGCCACCGCAGGCGTCGCCGCCCTCTACCTCGCCACCTTCGTCATCGTGGCCGAGCGCAACGACGGGGTGCGCGCCCTGGCCGCGCTCGTCCCCGACGCAGTGTGGTGGGCGACGGCGGCGGTCATCCTCGGCATGGGCTCGCTCCTGACGGTGGCGCTCGCGCGGTGGCTCACCTGCAACACGGGGTCGACGCGCGAGGTGCGGTCGGCCGGGAAGGGCGGTGGGCGCCGATGACTGGCCCCATGTCCGACGAGCGCTTCGCCGAGCTCCGCAGCCTTGTTGCCGGCGGAGTCATGGGAACACAGGACCTTGCCGAGCTGATGGCCGAGGTCGAGCGGTTGCGGGCCAAGCTCGACGCCCCGTGCGGGTCATGCCACCCCTGCACGAATTACGCCGACGAGACGTGGCGAGCGGCCGGTCGCACGCCCCCGCACGTCGCCGAGTGGGACGAACTCCGCGCCGAGCGGAACAAGGCTGTCGCCACCATCGCCGAGCAGGCGCAGCGGCTGATCGCCCGGGAGCGGGAGCACAACGCCGACCGCGCCGAGCTGGAGCAGGCTAAGGCCGCCATCGCTCGCGTCCGAGAGCGTCTCAACGCGCTGATCGCCGACGGATTCGGGGCGACAACTCCGACCCTCCGTGACCTGCGCGACCTGCTGGACGACCCCGACGAGCAGGCCGAGCGTGCCGCGCTCCTCGGCTCCTGCCTCGACGAAGCCGCCGGGATGGCCGATGCGTAGCCCCAGCGTGGTCGGCCTCGACCTCTCCCTCACCGGCACCGGCATGTCCCGCGACGACGGCCTCGAGCGCATCCGCTGCGGCGACCTCCGCGGCTGTGACCGCTTCTCCTGGATCGCCGAGCACATCTTCGGCGACGGTCAGACCCACACGGCCGATCTGGTGGTCGTCGAGGGCCCCGCCTACTCCCGGGCGCTCCAGGCCGGGCACCACGAAGCCGCCGGCCTGTGGTGGCACATCATCTACCGCCTCGACTTCTCCGACGTGCCGTACGCCGTCGTCCCGCCGAGCGTGCTGAAGAAGTACGCCACGGGGAAGGGCAACGCCACGAAGCCGGACATGCGGATGGCGCTGTTCCAGCGGTTCGAGATCGACGAGCGCGACGACAACAAGGTCGACGCGTTCTGGCTCCGCGCGATGGGCATGGAGCGCCTCGGCGCGCCGCTGGTCGAGCTGCCGAAGGCGCAGCGCGAGGCCCTGGGCAAGGTGTCGTGGCCGGAGCTGGCCGAGGTGGGCGTATGAGCGTGTCCCCGCCCGCCCGCGTCCTCAACCTCCTCCGCATGGGCCACCCCCTCAGCAAAGTCGAGGCCTGGACGGGTTGGCCGGCCGGGTCGATCCGCCGCCTCGCCACGAAGCAGGGATGGCAGTTCGACCACCGCGGCCGGTCCTTCGACCCCAATGAGGTGCGTCTCCCGAACTGGCCGCGCATCACCCCGGAGGAGGCGCGGGAGCTGTTCACCCGCCTCCAGGAGCGCCGTGCCCAGCTCGGCATGACGTGGGTGCAGGTCGCCATCGCCATGGGCGTCGCGACCGATGCCCTGCCCAAGCTCAACAGGGGCACCGGCACGACGCACACCCGCGACCAGGCCGAGGCCTGGCTCACCAAGACCAGCACGTTCATCCCCACTAATGAAAGGCAACCGGTATGACCACCGCCCCCACCGAAGACTCACCCGGCCGGGTGCGTCCGTTCGCCGACATCCTCCGCGACCTGAAGCGCGGCGAGGTGATCGACGAGGCCGCCATCCTGCTCCAGGACCTCGTCCGGGCCGTCGTCACGAACGGGAAGAAGGGCAAGTTCACCCTCACCGTCGAGGTGTCCCCGATGAAGGGCGACACCTCCGCGCTCGTCGTCGCCGCCCAGGCGTCGATCAACCCGCCGAAGGGCAGCCCGGCCGAGGCCGTGTTCTTCGCCGACGGCGACAACAACCTCGTGCGCGACGACCCCCGCCAGATCGCGCTGCCCGGCCTGCGCCGGGTCGACATCGACACTCCCGCCGTAAAGGAGATCGTCAAGTGAACGAGTTGACCGCCGTGGCCGGCCGTACGGAGAACGACGCCCTCATCGAGGCGCTGAACGAGGCCCAGCTCGCCGAGAGCCTGGAGCCCGGCCAGTTCTACGCCTTCAAGCACCGCGACAAGGTCACCACGATCGACCTGCTGGACCGGCACCTCGCCCAGCCTCGCCGGAAGACCGGCACCGTCCGCGTGCAGGACGTCCCGTCGTTCGTCCACTACTACGGCAAGCACAGCGACGACCAGTCCGAGGTGTACGTCGACATCGACGCCGCCACGGTCACGGCGGTGCTGAACGCGCACATGAAGACCAACGAGATCGACGACCCGGACGACACCGCGCGCTGGGGCGACCACCGCCTCATCCTGACCCTGGCCAAGACCGAGGCGTGGAAGCGCTGGACCGGGGGCGACCGCAAGCTGATCCGGCAGGCCGAGTTCGCCGACTTCATCGACGACAACCGGGCCGACATCCGCAAGCCGTCGGCGGCCGACATGCTCGAGCTCGTCCAGCAGTTCCAGGCCATCCAGAAGGTCACGTTCCAGTCGGCGACGATCCTGTCCAACGGCGACCGGCGCTTGACGTTCACCGAGGAGACGGAGGCCGGCGCCGGGGCCAAGGGCTCCATCGAGGTGCCCTCCGCGCTGGAGTTGGGCATCGCGCCGTTCGACGACAGCGAGCCGTACGCCGTGACCGCCCGCTTCCGCTACCGCATCCAGGGCGGCCAGCTGCTCATGGGTTACCTGCTCGACAACGCGGACGAGGTCGCGAAGGACGCGGTCAAGACGGTCGTCGCGAAGTTGTCGGAGGAGCTGGGCATCACGGTGATGCGAGGCACCCCCGCGTGACCAGTACGAGCACGACGCAGGCCCTCGCCGGTTCTTCCGGCGGGGGCCTCCCCACACCCGCCCCCGTACGCCGGTCGGCGACGGTGACCGTCACCCGCCGGGACGGCGACCAGATCACGGTGTCCACGTGGGACACCTGCACCGGGGTCGCCGAGTTCGTGACCACGCTGCTCGGGCCGCCGGCGGCCCGCACCACCACCGGAGGAACCTCATGACGCAGGAACTGTCAGGCGTTCAGATCCTGGACACGCCCATGCAGCCCAACGACGCCAGCGCCACCACGATCAGGGATTACCTGGTTGCGCTGGTCGCCACGGTGTGGGAGCACGGCGAGGGGTTCAGCGGGAAACGTCCGTTCGGCAACTCTGGCTGGTCATGGGAGCTGTACACGGCTCTCGCGCGAGCGGGCCACGTTGACGGCACGTTCGACGAAGACGGCTACCCGGACGACGTGGACACGGCACGTGGCCGCAAGCTCATCTCGGTGGCGATCGGAGCGCTCGGCGAGTCGGCCGCCCGCACTGCCGAGGAAGAGGAAGTCCGCGCCGAGCTCGCCCGGCAGGACGCGAAATGGGGTGTCCAGGACCACCCCGACGGCACCCACGACTGCCAGGACACCCGCGCGTACGCCGACATGGCCCGGGAGTGGTGCAAGAGCGCCGCCGAGGCCGGGGAAGTGACGTGGCAGCACATCCTCAACGAGGCGTTCGCCGAGGCGTTCGCCGAGGAGGACCCGGAGAAGCTTCTCGTCGAGCTGCTCCAGGTCGAGGCTGTCGCCCGGCAGTGGCGTATGGCGATCCGGCGTCGGCTCGCTGCGCAGGAAGGCGACGAGTCGTGATCAGGTACTGGTTCTTCACCCGCACCCAGCTCCATCGCCTCGTCGACGCCGCCCGCGCCGACGCGGCCGAGCTCGCCCGCCGGGTCCGCGCCCTCGAAACCGAGAACACCGCGCGCACGGGCGGGGAGTACAAGCTCCGCGGGGAAATCCGCCGCCTCACGGAGACGAACCGCGCCCTCGAGGAGCGCCTCGCCACGCTCCAGGAGGCGAACATGGCGCGCGACCGGGCCCCGCGGTGAGCCGGCCGCGCGGTTCGACCATCGAGGGCGGCACCGCCGAAGCTGCGGCCCGGCTGGGGCTGACGTGGCGGCAGCTCGACCACTGGACGAGGAAGGGCTACCTCCACCCCGAAGGTGGCGGGCAAACCGGCGTCGCCCGTATCTGGCCGGAGACGGAGCTGAGGATCGCCGCCCTGATCGCTCGCTTTTCGGCCGCCGGGTTGGTCATGGAATCGGCCGCGAGCGTGGCCCGCTCGATCGTGGCGTTCGGCCTGGTCGAGGTGGAGCTCGGTGAGGGGATCACGCTCAAGATTCAGGACTGAGGACAGATAGAGACAGATAGCTGTTGCTATCTGTCTCTATCTGTCTTAAGGTTGCTCTGCGACCCCGCACCAAGCCGAGTCAGTCAACTATTCGGCCCGCACCGCGCAGTCAGTCAGTCAGTCAGAAAGTCAGGCCTGCGCGGACGGACGGAAAGAAATAAATCCGGCCACGCGGGACCGCCAGGAATGAAGAAAGTCAGAGAAAGAGAAACCGCAATGACCAGCACAAACGAGGAGACCGCCCCCGCCGCGGCCCCCGTGGAGCTCGACCACGTCGGCCGGCTCCTCCGCCTCGCCTACCGGCAGCTCGGTAAGCAGATCGACGACCTCACCGAACAGCGCGACCGCATCCGCGAGCAGCTGGAGGCCCGCATCGGCGACGCCCCCGGCGCCACCGTCGACGGCGAGCCCGCCATCTCCTTCACCTGGTCCAAGCCCGCCATGGCCATCGACAGCAAGGCCCTCGCCAAGGACCACCCGCAGATCTACGCCCAGTACCTCAAGCCGAAGAAGGCGTCCCGGCCCTTCAAGCTCGTCGGCGAGGACTGACCACCGTGACGGCGCTCGCGTTCCAGCAGCCCCCCGCCGCCGGCCAGTTCGCACCGCCGCTCGACGGCCTCGCCGGGCAGATCGCCACCAGCGTGATCGACACCGTGAAGCGCGCCGACGCCTCGGCCGCCCGCTCGCAGCAGGTCGCGCTCGGCCCGTCCGAGTACGGCATCCCCTGCACCCGCCGCCTCGCCTACAAGCTGCTCGACTGGCCCGCCGTCAACGCCGACACCGACCCGTGGGCGTCGATCATCGGTACCGCCGTCCACGCCTGGATGGAAACCACGTACCGGGCCGAAAACCGGCGGCTCGGCTACGAGCGGTACCTCATCGAGCGCACCCTCCAGATCACCCCGAGCCTGCGCGGCCACTCCGACCTGTTCGACCGCGACCACGGCGTCGTCATCGACTGGAAAGTCGTCGGCACCGACCGGCTCAAGAAGTACCGCGCCAACGGGCCGGGCGAGCAGTACCGCAAGCAGGCCCACCTGTACGGCCTCGGCCAGCAGCTCGCCGGCGAACGCGTCGAGCACGTCGCGATCGTGTTCCTCCCCCGCGGCGGCCAGATCAGCGGCCTGCACGTCTGGACCGAGCCGTACGACCACACGATTGCCCTGGAGGCGATCCGGCGCGTCGACACGATCCGGTCCCTGCTCCTGCACGCCGACCCCGAGGCCAACCCGCAGGCCTGGCCGCTGTTCCCCACGGCAGACGCCTTCTGCACGTACTGCCCCTTCTACCTCCCGGGCTCGACCGACCTCGCCGTCGGCTGCCCGGGCCACCAGTAACAACCCAGCAGGAAGAGAGAAAGACCATGTTCAAGCAGCCCTCCGGCAGCGGCGACGTCTTCAAGCCCGCTGACCACCTCGGCCGCCTCGTCCTCGTCTACGCCCTCGCGTTCCGCGAGCAGATCCCGACCAGCTTCGGCGCGTCCGACGCCGTCGCCGCGGACGTCCACGTCATCGACGCCCCCGGCGGCCCGCAGGTCTTCAACAACGCGCTGCTGTTCCAGCGGGCGCTGGTCGCGTCGCTCCGGGACGCGGTCGGCGGCGACCCGGTGCTCGCGAGGATCGGGCAGGGCGTCGCGAAGCCCGGCCAGTCCGCGCCGTACGTGCTCCAGCCGTTCTCCGACCAGGACGCGGCCGTGGCGACGGCGTACGTGAACAGCCTGCCGAAGCCGTTCCAGGCCCCCGCCGCGCAGCAGGCGGCCCCCGCCCCGGCCCCCGCCGCGACGGTTCCGGCGCCCGCTCCGGCTCCGGCCGCCGCCCCGGCGCAGGCGATCGACCCGGCCAACCTCCCCGCCGACGTGGCCGCCCTCCTCGCCCAGCTCCAGGGTCAGGGCGCGTCGGCCTAACCGAGACTCCCCGCGGTCGGCCGGACCGCGGGGAACCCGGCTGGGCCCTGGTCGCTGAAGGGAAGCGGCGGCCAGGCCCAGCCAACGCACCAGCCACAGCCCGCTCTCGACCTGCATCGGGTCGGGGGCGGGCTTGGCCGTACCACCCACAACCGCGCAACAACGAGGGGCACCAATGGGCGTTGACCTGCAGATCCGCATCCCCGCCGCCGCCGAACCCGTCGCGGAGCCCCCGTTACCCTGCGCCGAGACCTGCCTCACCTGCCACGGCAAACGCCTGCCCTGCCCCGACCAGCCGACCTACTGCGCGCCGATCTGCATGCGCACCATGCGCCCGCGCGGGCCCGTGCACGTCTGCCTCGCCACCGCGCGCGTGACCGCCCGGCTCGTCGTCCGCCGCAACGAGACGAGCGCGACGTACGTGACGCCGTGGGGCGAGGTCGTCCAGCCCCGCCCGTCGCTGTTCCCCTGGCTCGTCGTCGACCACTGCCCGAACTGCGCAGGCGTGCACTGGCACACCATCACCACCCCCGACCGCCGCTGGTACCGCACCGCCCCCTGCGGCCAGGTCTACATCCTCACGATCGCCCCCGGAGTCTCCGCGTGACCACAGGCAGCGTCCTCGGGACCGCCCTCACCCTCCACGCCGCCGGCATCTCTGTCATCCCGGCCGCCATCGACGGCACCAAAGCCCCCATGGGCTCGTGGAAGCGCTACCAGACCACCCGCATGACCATCACCGAGCTGGAGGGCTGGTTCGCGAGCGGGCACCCCGGCATCGGCGTCGTCACCGGCACCATCTCCGGTGACCTCGAAATGCTGGAGCTGGAGGGCCGCGCGGTCGCCGAGGGCGTCCTCCCCACCTTCATGGAGCTGCTCACCGCCGCCGGCCTCGGCGACATCTGGTCACGCCTCACGGCCGGGTACCTCGAACAAACCCCCTCCGGCGGCCTCCACGTCTTCTACCGCGTGACCGGCGGGCCCGCGCTCGGCAACGTCAAACTCGCCCGCCGCCCCTCCACCCCGGCCGAACTCGCCGCGTGGAAGGCAGAGCAGCAGGCCAGCATCGACGCCGAAACCGACCCTGGCGTGCGCGCCCGGCGGCAGGAAACCCTCGACCGTGTCGTCCGCGGCGACCAGGTGCCCCAAGTCCTCATCGAAACCCGCGGCGAAGGTGGCTTCGTCGTCGTCGCCCCCTCCAACGGCACCACGCACCCGTCGGGGAAGGCGTGGCGGCTCCTGGCCGGCGGCCCCTCGACAATCGCCACCATCACGGTGGCGGAGCGGGACGCCATCCACCGGATTGCGCAGCTGCTCGACCGCATGCACCCCGCCCCGGAGCCGGTCGCTGAGCCGCTCCCCTTCACCCAGCCCGGCCAGGCCGAGCCGGACCGGCCGGAGGGCGGCATCACCCCGGGGGACGACTTCGAGGCCCGAGTCGACTGGGCGGCCCTGCTCGGACGCCACGGCTGGACCCTCGTCCACCAGTCCGGCAAGACCAGGTACTGGCGGCGCCCCGGCAAGAACATCGGCATCAGCGCGACCACGGGGCACGCCGACGACCGCGACCGGCTATACGTCTTCACCACCTCGACCGAGTTCGAGCCCGAGACGCCGTACACGAAACTCGGCGCGCTGGCGGTACTCGAGCACGGCGGCGACCACAAGGCGGCCGCCCGCGCGCTGAAGGACGCCGGATACGGGCGGCCCGCGCCGGAGGAACCGCGCCGCATCGCCCCCACCCCGTCGCCGTCGGCCGAACGGCAGACCGCCGACGAGCCGCCCGCCAGCACTCCCACGGCGTCGGCCACCGTGACCAGCGAGCCGGACACCTACTCCCTGACCGACGACGGCAACGCCCTCCGCCTCGTCGACACCCACCACCCGACGCTGCGGTACTGCCCGCAGCGCGCCTCGTGGCTCACCTGGGACGGGCACCTGTGGCGGTGGGACGCCGCCGGGGCCGCCCAGGAGCTCGCCCGGCACATCGCCCGCGCCCTCCCCGACGCCGACACCGAGCAGCGCCGCCACCGCCGCACATCCCTGTCCGCGCGCGGCCTCAACGCCATGCTCGTCGTCGCCCGCTCCGACCCCCGCATCGTCGTCAACATCGACCAGCTCGACGCCCAGCCGTACGAACTCAACACCCCGCAGGGCGTGGTCGACCTCAAGACCGGCACCATCCGGCGGCCGGACCCCAGCGCCCTGCACGCGCGCACCGCGACCGTCGGCCCCGACTTCACCGCCCGGCCGGAGCGGTGGCTGAAGTTCCTCGCCGACACCTTCGCCGGCGACCCCGCCATCACCACGTACGTGCAGCGCCTCCTCGGCGTCAGCCTGGTCGGCACGGTGCTGGAGCAGGTCCTCCCGTTCGCCTTTGGAGAAGGCGCCAACGGCAAAACGACCCTCCTCGGCGCCATGCAGCGCCTGCTCGGCATCGGCCCCAACGGCTACGCCCTGTCGGTGTCCTCCGACATCCTGCTAGCGACGCAGAACGCCGGGCACCCCACCGAACTCGCCCAGCTCGCCGGAGCCCGCCTCGTCGTCACCTCCGAACTCGAGGACGGGCAGCGGTTCGCCGAAGCCAAGGTGAAGATGCTCACCGGCCGCGACCCCATCAGCGCCCGGTTCATGCGCGCCGACTTCTTCACCTTCCGCCCGACGCACTCCCTGTGGCTCCTGGCCAACCACCAGCCCGCCGTACGCGCCGGCGGCCCCGCCCTGTGGCGCCGCCTGAAGCTCATCCCCTTCCTCCACGTCGTCCCCCCGGAGGACCGCGACCCGCACCTGGAGGACAAGCTCGTCGACGAGGAGGGCCCCGCGATTCTGGCGTGGGCCATTCAAGGGGCGGCCGACTATTTCGCCCACGGAATTGCCGAACCCGAGTCCGTCCGCACGGCCACCGACGCGTACGCCAAAGACCAGGACTCCATCGCTCGTTTCGTTGAGGAAATGTGCGAGACCGGAAATCCGACAATGCAGCACATGGGCATCCGGGTGTCGATTCTGCGGGCGGCGTACGAGTCGTGGTGCCGCGGCGAGGGGGAGCAGCCCGCCTCGGCGAAGGGGTTCGGCACCGCCCTCCAGCGCCGGTTCGGAGTCATCTCCGAGCGGTCCAACTCGGCCCGGTACTACCGGGGGATCCGGCTGCGGGATGCGTCACCGGATGCGTCACCCGACGGCGAGGATGCGTCACCGGCCGAGCGGATCGGCGGGCCCGGATGGTGACCGCGAGGGTGGGGCGTGACGCATGTGGGGGGGTGAGTGACGCATCCGTGACGCGTTTCCACACGGATGCGTCACGACTTTCGCCATGCCGGGATGACGCGTCACATGCGTCAGACCAGCGAGGATGCAAGCGGCATGTGTCACGATCTCCGCTAGACGATCTTGGCGTGACGCGTGTGACACGTTTTTACGTACTATCCGGCCATACACGCGCGCACATACGCGCATTAGGGCTCAACCCGGGAAAACGCGTCACGCGTCACTCGCGTCACCGGAGCCGATCATGAACGCCCCCCGATGGGTCCCCGAACGGCTGTCCACCACCGCCCAGATCGAGCCCTGCCCGCGCTGCCACGCGCTCACCATCCGGGCCCTCGACTCCCCCGTCGCCGGCCTCGACATCCGCCTCGACCCCACCCCGCTCGACCTCGTCGGCGAAATCCGCGCACGCCTCGAAGGCCGCATGACGTACGACCTCATCGGCACCATGAAAAAAGAAATCGCCTACCGAAACCAATGGCGAATCAAGAAACGCAAATACCCGATCCTGCCCACGCATAAATGCCCGGGGCCGGTGTCCACGAAAGCGCTGTTCCTGAACCGCCCGCCGACGAGAAAGGCGACCGATGAGCGACCCCCGTTCTGACGTCCGGGACGGCCTGGCCTGGCTGATCGAGTACTGGCCCGACCTCCTCGAGGCCCGCCTCCCCGGCACCCCCCGTCCGTGGCGGTACGAGCCGCTCACGGCCGAGCAGCGCGCGGCACGTGACGAGGAGGCCCGGCAGGACCGCCTGGAGCGCACCACGGACGCCCTCGGGGAATCCCCCGCCCCCCTGGACGTCGGCGTGCTCAGCACGGCCCTGGAGCTGCTCGTGCGGGCGGACGATCTGGCCGCCGAGGTGGCCGAGCACGCCGGCGTCGACGTGCTTCCCCCGCCGCGGCTCGGCCAGCTCGACGCCCGCCCGTACCTGGAGCACGCCCGCCGGCACATCACCCTCGACCTGGAGGAGCGGGCGGCCCCGATCGTCGCCTTGATGGTCGGCAAGGTCGCCGCCGTGCTCGGCCTCGTCGTCGACGGGCAACTCCTGGCCGTCGTCTGCCCCTGGTGCCAGGGCATCACCGACGACGAGCCGATCGGCGGCGCGCACACGTGGCGCGTGCGGGAGCTGCCCGGCGGCCAGGTCGCGATCGTCTGCGAGTCCGGGCACTGCGAGCCGCCGGCCCGGGAGGTGGGGACGTGGTGGGGCGGGCGCCCGTGCTGGCCCATGAGCGAGTGGGAGCGCCTCGCCCGCCTGGTGTCGGTGGGCGAGGCGGCGGCGTGACCTAGTCGGCCGCGGGCGCCTGCTTCGGCGGGCGCCCGCGCCGCTTGGCCGCCGGCCAGTGCGGCTCCAGCACCTCCAGGAGGCGCTCGGGGTCGGCGGCCAGCGCGCGGAGGGTGGCGCGCAGCAGGCCGTCGATGGTGCGGCCGTCGGGGACGTGGGGGCGGGCGTCGTCGAGTTCGGCCTGCTCGGGCCGGAACGTGCTGGTCGTCAGCGCGTGGCGGGAAGTCATAGAAAAATCCTGGCACAAGTGGCTTCCAATTTTCTAGGGGGCGTGCTACGTTGAGGCCAACAGAAAAGAGAAAGCCACTTTTACCAGGGAGAACCCGATGACCGCCACCACCTTCGCCACCGTCCTCCCCCTCGCCGACCGCGACGCCATCCTCACCAGCGCGCTCGACGCCATGACCGCCGCCCAGCGCGCCGCCCTCCTCGACTCGATGGCCCCCCGCGAGCGCCGCACCGTCGACGCCGCCCGCGCCCGCCACAGCCTCCGCCAGCGCGCCGCCCGCCGCACCTGGAACCCCGAGAAGGTCGCCCGCCTGATCGCCACCCCCGACCTCACCGTCACCCTCATCCCCGGCGACCACGGCGGCTGGACCGTCACCACCACCGACGACCAGCTGATCCTCACCACCGACGGCCGCTGGACCCCCGCCGAGCTCGTCTACCGCGCCCCCGCCGGCGTCGCCCTCGAAGACCACCTCGACAGGGTCACGAAGTGGGCCACCCCCCAGGCCGCCGTCGAGGCCATCTGCGCCACCATCTGACCGCCCCGCCGCGGGCGCCCCGACCACCGGGGCGCCCAGCTTGACGGGTTATCCACAACCTGCCATGATCGACCCCAGCGGCAGCATGCCCACACCCGCCCCGCCCAACGAGCGGGGCTTTTCCATGCCCGGAGGTGCCCATGCACCCCCGGCCCGGCAAGCGCTACCGCCTCCGCGGCCTCCTCGCCGTCACCCTCGCCGGCGCCGCCTCCTGGGCGCTCGTCATCCTGTCGGCCCGAATCCTGTGGTGGGGGTGAACGTGTGCCTCAAGGACGCCCCCTCGACGACGCCACCAAGGACGCGATCCTCGCCGACATCCGCGCTCGCGAGAAGTCCTGCCGGGGCATCGCTCGTGACCACGGCGTCAGCGACGCCACCGTCCGGAAGATCGCGAAGGACAACAACGTCGTAGACGCCTTCTCGCGCGAGAAGACCGAAAAAGCAACGCGCGCGAGAGCAGCCGACAGCAAGGCGGCCCGCGCCGTCGAGGCAGCCGAGAGCCTGACCGTCGCCGCCGAGCTACGCCGGAAGATCCTCACCGCGAAGGACGGGCGCGACGCCCGCGACTGGGCAACCGCGTACGGGATCATGTCCGACAAGCACATGGCCTACGAGCGCTTCGACGCCGACAACGGCGCCGACGAGGCCCGCTCCATGCTCGGCGCCCTCGCCGCCGGCCTC
>NZ_JBFAOO010000084.1:0-31602 GCF_040675265.1 Microbispora sp. NPDC049633 | reverse complement strand
GTCGCATGCGGCCGCTCCGCCTCGCGCGGTGCCGCTACTCGGGCTTTGTCCAAGTGAGGGAGTACCGGCGGAGCACGTGCCGGCGGTAGCGCACGCCGGGCAGCAGGCGGTGTGCCGCGGCCCGCACCTGCCCGTAGCTCATCCGCGGTGCGGCCACCGGCATCCCCTCCGGCTCCCGCGCGCGGCGCAGCACCTTGGTGATCCGTACGACCGGGGCGGCCGCGATCGTCGCCGCCCAATCTGCCGGGGTCGCCTCACGGGCCAGCCCGACCACCACCAGCCTGCCGCCGGGCCGCAGCAGTTCGCGCATCCGGGTGAGGGCCGCGTCGAAGTCCATGTGGTGGATCGCGGACACCGAGCAGACGAAGTCGTAGCTCCTGACGGGCAGGGTGGCGACGAGGAGGTCGCCCTCGACGAAGGTGAGCTCCGGCTGCCCGGCGGACAGCTCGCGGGCGCGGGCGATCATCTCCGGTGACCTGTCGAGGCCGGTGACGCGCTTGGCCCGGCCGGTGAGCTTGCGTGCGAGCAGGCCGTCGCCGCAGCCGACGTCCAGCGCGTCGCCGCACCCCTCCGGTACGGCGCGGAGGATGCCCGGATGCCGGGCGACGTTGGTGTTCCAGTACGGCTTCAGGCCGGCCTCGCGCATCCGATCATGGTAGGGCGGGCGCCATGACGAAGTCCCGGAATCGGACGGCGGGGGCGGCCAGGGCGTGGTCGGTACGCCACGTGAGGCCGATGGTGCGCCTGGCGGCCTCCGCCGCGATGCGGACGCCGACGGTCCCGGACTGGCCGGCGAAGGGTTCGGGAACGATGGCCACGCCGAGCCCGGCCGCGACCAGGCCCTCGATGGTGGCGAGATCCTGGCTCTCGAAGGAGACCGCGGGGGACACCCCGGCGTCGCGCAGCAGCGCGTCGACCAGGGCCCGGTAGCCGAAGCCGACCGGCGTGGTGACGAGTTCCTCGTCCGCCAGCTCCCGCAGCTCCACCTCCTTCCGGTCGCGTAGCCGGTGGCTCGGCGGCACGACGAGCACCAGCCGCTCCTCCTGCAGGGGGTGCCAGCCGAAGTCGCCCGACGGGCGTGGGGACACGATCGCGAGATCGGCGGCCCCCGTGCGCAGGTCCCGCACGATCTCGTGCGCCGGCTCCTGGCGCAACAGGATCCGCATCCGGGGCGCGTACTCGTGGAAGGAGCGCAGCAGCCGGGGGACGAGAGAGGTGGCGATGGAGTCGAGGAAGGCCAGGCGCACCACGCCGGCGTCCGGGTCGAGCAGGCTCCGGAGGTCGGCGAGGAGCTGTTCGTAGCGCGCGGTGAGGTCGCGTGCGGCCGCCACCACGAGTGCCCCGTTGGGCGTCAGGTGCACGCCGTCCGGCGCGCGTTCGAACACCCGGGTGCCGAGTTCGGCCTCCACCCGGGCGAGGGCGCGGGAGAGCGTCGGCTGGCTGGTGCGCAGGACGGCGGCGGTGTCGGTCACGTGCTGGTGGTCGGCGAGGGCGACCAGCCAGGACAGGTCCCGGAGCAGCATGCCCGCCATCATACGCATGGCGCATCGAAACCGGCCTTTCACCGCATTGGACGCATATCCCCAGGAAGTGCACAGTCGTGGAGGTGACCGCTGTTCTTGAGACCTCCGCCGTGGAAGGACACCTGCCGGGGACCATCGGGTACCGGCGCGTCGTGGTGGCGCTGTTCGCCGCCGGGGTGGCGACCTTCGCGCTGCTCTACAGCACGCAGGCGATCCTGCCCGAGCTCGCCGCGCAGTTCGGGGTGTCCACCGCGGAGAGCACACTGAGCGTGTCGCTCACCACGCTCGGGCTCGGCGTCGCGCTGCTGGTGGCCGGCCCCCTGTCCGACGTCGTGGGACGTACCCGGCTGATCCACCTGTCGCTGACGGCGTCCGCCGTCGTCGCGGCGGCGTGCGCGCTGGCGCCCGGCTGGCCGGCGCTCGTGATCCTGCGGCTGCTCCAGGGCGTCACGCTGGCCGGGCTCCCCGCCGTCGCCACCGCCTATCTGCGCGAGGAACTGCACCCGTCCACGCACGCCCGCGCCGCCGGTCTGTACGTCGGCGGCACGGCGCTGGGCGGAATGGCGGGCCGCCTCCTGACCGGCGGGGTCGCCCAGGCCGCCGGCTGGCGCTGGGCCCTGGCCGCGGCCGCCGCCCTCGGTCTCCTGTGCGCCCTGACCGTACGCGTGCTGCTCCCGGCCTCTCGGCGCTTCGTCGCGGCCCCGGCGGGCGTCCGTGTACTCCTGCGCGGGAGTCTGCGCGCGCTGTCGGACCGCGGGCTGCTGGCGTTGTACGGCATCGGCGGCTGCTCGATGGGGGCCCTGGTCGCGGTGTTCAACACCCTGGGCTTCCGGCTCGCGGGCGCACCGTTCGGCCTCGGTCTCGGCGCAGCCGGCCTGATGTTCCTCGTCTATCCCGTGGGCTCCGTCAGCTCCGCGGTCTTCGGCCGGCTGGCCGACGCCCACGGACGCCGGGCCGTGACGCCGCTGGGCTGCCTGCCGGCCGTCGCCGGCGCTCTGGTCACGCTGTCGTCCTCGCTGCCGATCGTGGTCGTCGGCCTCGCGCTCCTCACCGCGGGCTTCTTCGCCGTTCACGGCGTGGCCAGCGGATGGGTCCCGGCCCGGGCGCACGCGGGCGGGGTGTCCACCGGTCAGGCCGCCTCGCTCTACCTGTTCACCTACTACGTCGGGTCCGCCGTCTTCGGCAGCCTCGCGGGCCGCGCCTGGACGGAGGCCGGATGGCCGAGCGTGGTCGCCCTCGCCGTGCTCCTGCTCGCCGTCACCGGCGCCCTCACGCTCCTGCTGCGCAGGACCCCCGCCCTGCGCGAGGCACGCTCCCGTCGTCACCGGGAGCCGTGACGCAGGCGCAGGTCGCCCCCGAAGGCTTCCGCGATCACACGTCCCGTCTCGAAGACGAACTCCGCCTCCACCCACTGGGTGGGATCCTCGGGGTCGAATCCCTTGCCCACCCGGACGAGTCGCTCGCCGACATGCCGGACGAAGGGCACCTCGGCGGGTGCGGGCACGATGTCCACACGGCTGCCGAGTTCCTCTGTCCGGGGCCGGGGCCCGCACTTCAACCAGTCACCTCTTACTGATCGATCTTGTCGGTGGCTGTGTCTACGCTCTGCGCTCATGCATGAATTCGAACAGCGAACCGTACGCCTGCAGGTCGAAGTGGAGGACTGCGGCATCGCCTACCTGGCGGACGCGGAATTCAAGGAAGATGTGAAGGCACCGGTCCAGTCCGCTCGGATCATCGAGGTCGACAAGGGCTATGCCACCCTTCACATCACCCACCAGTGGGGACCGGCCGATTTCACGGTGACCGTCGCCGACCGGGATCCGGGGGCGGACCGCGAGGTCTACGAGGACATCGTGGAGGTCAGCTACGTGTCCGGGTCGGGCCGATTGGAGATGACCGGGTTCAGCTTCGACGAGCATGTGATGTGCCCCCTGCCCGCTCTCCCCGCAGGGGCCGGGCCCTACCGCGTCCGATACCACGTCAAGGGCAGGGACACCGAGGGCACGCAGGACGCCGTCGACGACCACTACCTGCAGATCTGGCCCGCGCCCATTGGGGATCCCGTCGTCGTCAAGGCCACGACCGAAACAGCTGAGTACTTTCTCGACCCGGAGAAGTACGAGCGGAGCCGCGGGGAAAGCGCCGGATGAACCGGCTCGGCCACATCGGCCCGCACCGGAACGGGGAGCGCACACCGGCGGACACGTCGCCGAGGGTCGGCGGTCGCGGGAAATCCGGATTATGCGAGAAATCCGAAGTGCCGGTCGTGCTCGCCTGCGGAAATGCTACGCTGCGGCACCGTTGAAGATCATGATGTCCGAGTCCCTTTTCATCGAAAGCACGCATTGATGCGCCGATTACCAGCTCTCCTATCCGCCGTACTCGTCGGTCCGGCGGCGACGCTCACCGTCCCGGCCGCGGCCGAAGCCGCCGTACCCGATGTGGTCCGAGTCGTGCAGAACCAGCTCGCCAGGGGCGCGAGCGTGAAGTTCACCCAGTACGGCACCGTCTATTTGGGCGCCAGGAACAAATATGACGGTCACCAATCCAATTCGTACCGCTTCAACCTGCTGCAGAACGGAACGCTTCTTCTCGGCAGGCGTGGCGTCGCCGCTGTGGGCGCCACGCGCCAGGTGCGGTTCAACCGCTATGAGCTTCCCCTGGCCAAGGAACGTGCCGCCGAAGGCGATCTGGTCTCGCAGAGTCTGATCGCGCAGACTCAGCCGCACCGCTGGGTCAACACGGACGGCCGGTTCTACAGCACTGGGCGCCTGTGGACCTCGGGCCTGCCCAAGGGAAAGACCTGGGCGGCGCGCGGCGCGCGCAGCGCGGGCGCCACGGCCTTCGGGGACCAGGTCGTCAACATCTTCGAGGTCGCGACGCTCAAGGCACTGATCGCCCACGCGGACAGGCGGAAGTTCGACCTGCCGAACCCCTCCGGCAAAACCCACGATCTCAAGGTGATCGGGTTCTACGACGGCACCATCACGTTCGCCGAGCTCTACCGGCTCTCACCCACGTTCCGGGTAGTGGCGGGGGAACGCCCAGACCCGGGATACGCGAAACTGGCCTTGAGCTGGAGCATCTCCTTCGACAGGCGCGGTCTTCCTATCAAGGTCACCTCAAGCTGGCACACCAAGGGCCAGAAGAAGCCCTTCAGCAGGGGAGGCGCCAGCATCGAATTCCAGTCGTGGGGTTCGGCCACGACCATAGCGGCACCCAGGCCGTCTCAGGCCGGGGTCGTCCGCGCTCCCGCCGGAGGCCTGCCCGAGTGCGACGACATGGTGGAATTCATCAAGGAGGACGCTCGGCCGACCTTCGAACAGTGAGACAGGGGAGCAGACCGACCTGGTGCCGGCCGCGACCTTGACGCCGTCTCACCTATTCTCCTGGCCGGGCCGGAACTCTCGCACCACTTCGATGGTCCCGACGATGTGTGCGTTGAACTCGTCCAATTCCTCGGCCGGCACCCATAGCTCAAGAATCGTCTCTCCACCGACCTGTTGAACCGGGTAGCGCGCCAGGAAATCACTGTGTACGTGGAAGCGGGTCACGTAACCCACCCCGGATCGGGGAGCGTTCCAGTCGCGGGCGATTCTGATGGCGTAGTCCTCGTTCAGCACGGGATAGAAGATCGGTTGCTCGGGTGACGAGGCGGCCACGCCCGCCAACCGGACTGCCGCACCAGCTCCAACTCCTCCGGTCCGGTCGGCCGCCACAAGGTCGTCAACTGCTCCGACATGAGCGTCTCCTTCTCGCGGGCCCTCGTGCTGCTCGGCCGTGCAGCCTGTGGGAGGGGATGTCCTCCGCTGCCGTACACAGTGTGCTCGCTACCGCTTCTGAGCGCGGTACCGCTGAAGCAGTGCCGTGATCTTCTCGCTGTTCTTGGCGCCGTTCAATTCGTTCAGAAGGTCGTCGGGGCAGAGCTCATAGAGGTCACCCCACCAGCGGCGGGCCTTGTCGTCCCAGATCCGGTAGCCGCCGGGCACGCCCCTGGCGACGTATCGTCTCCTGCTAACCCGCACAAAGTAGCCCTGCGCGGACGTGCGGCTTGTACACACACCCCGTCAGAGGAGGAAGCGCATACGAAAGGCCATCGACCGTGCCTTCTGTGCCTTGTCCTTCCTCGGTTGATGCTTCACGCCTCGCCGAAGGCGTCGATCAGCACAACTGAAAAGCGGACGCGCGGCCGAGCATGAGCAGTGTCATGCTGTCCGGGTGATCCCAGCCGAGACAACCCTCATCCGTGCCGCCGCAGCTCGAAACAACGCCGACTGGTGCGCCTCGGTCTGCCGGTCCCACGGCATTGCAAGCAGCTTCGGCGAGACGGCCTGGCGCAGTGCCTCTCGCATGCCGCCGTACTACCCCGACGCCGTCACCTTGCGCCCCGATGCAGTGCCGGCAGACTTCCTGCCTGAGATCGACACAGCCTCACCTGGGTGTTCGATCAAGGACAGTTTCTCCGCTCTCGACCTCACCTTGAACGGCTTCGTCGAGCTCTTCGCCGCCCAGTGGATGCACCGCCCAGCAGGACTCCCCGCACCGGCAACGCCGCCCCTGCATACCGAGCGGGTCTCCACGGCCGCCGGGCTTCGCGACTGGCAGGCCGCCTGGCACGGCGGTTACCCGGCCCCGGATGTCTTCCGGCCAGCACTGCTGGACGACCCGTCCGTGCTGGTGCTCGCCCTTCACGACGGCGAGGACCTCCGCGGGGGTGTCGTTTTGAACCGCAGCTCCGGGCTGGTCGGCCTCACCAACCTCTTCGCCGCCGACAGCAGCGACATTGCCGCCGCCTGGTCATCAGCGATCACCGCAGCTGCCGATCATTTCCCCGGCCTTCCTCTGGCCGGCTACGAGCATGGCGACGATCTCACGCACGCGCTCGCCAGCGGCTTCACCGCGATCGGCCCCCTCCGCATCTGGGTGGCGAGCGGACACATCAACCACGAAATCTAGGGCTAGCGGAAAGCAGCGGCTGTACGTCGCGACGACCGACCAGGTGGGCGCTGCACGACGCGATGCCTGAGCGGTACCGGGCCGCCATCCTGCTCGGTGCGTTCGCCGGCCTCCGAACAGCGGAAGTCTGCGGCCTGCGCGTTGCCGACGTCGACTTCATGCGGGGGATCGTTCACCTGAACGTGCAGTACCCCGCAGAGGTCCTCAAGACCGAGACGTGTCGTACGCCCGTGCCTATCCCCGCCTCGCTTGCGCTCGTACTTCTCGGCACACGTGAAGGCCGGCCACAGCGGCGAAACACTTCTGACCGACGACAACGGCGCGCAGGTCGGCCCCTGGAAGCTTGAACGCGCAATGCGGAAAGCCCGCGGCAAGGTGCAGGACCTTCCCACGGGCTTTCGATTCCACGACGTGCGGCACTACCTCGCGTCGCTCCTGATCCGCGCGATGAACGAGCACGTCACCGCGCGGTCGCCGGTCACACGTCGTAGTAGAGCTCGAACTCGTGCGGGTGCGGGCGGAGGCGGATCGGGTCGACCTCGTTCTCGCGCTTGTAGGCGATCCAGGTCTCGATGAGGTCCGGCGTGAACACGCCGCCCTCGAGCAGGTAGTCGTGGTCGGCCTCGAGCGCGTCGAGCACCTTCTCCAGCGAGCCCGGCACCTGCGGGATGTTGCGGGCCTCCTCCGGCGGCAGCTCGTACAGGTCCTTGTCGACCGGCTCCGGCGGCTCGATCTTGTTGCGGATGCCGTCGATGCCGGCCATGAGCATGGCGGCGAAGGCGAAGTACGGGTTGCAGGACGGGTCCGGCACGCGGAACTCGATGCGCTTGGCCTTCGGGTTCGAGCCCGTGATCGGGATGCGGACGCAGGCCGAGCGGTTGCGCTGGGAGTAGACCAGGTTGACCGGGGCCTCGTAGCCGGGCACCAGGCGGTGGTAGGAGTTCACCGTCGGGTTGGTGAAGGCCAGCAGCGACGGGGCGTGCTTGAGCAGGCCGCCGATGTAGTAGCGGGCCATGTCCGACAGACCGGCGTAGCCGACCTCGTCGTAGAACAGCGGCTCGCCGTCCTTCCAGAGCGACTGGTGGCAGTGCATGCCGGAGCCGTTGTCACCGAAGATCGGCTTGGGCATGAACGTGACCGTACGGCCCGCCTGGATGGCCGTGCTCTTGATGATGTACTTGTACAGCATCAGCTTGTCGGCCGTCTCGAGCAGCGTGCCGAACCTGAAGTCGATCTCGGCCTGACCGGCGGTGCCCACCTCGTGGTGCTGCATCTCGGTCTCGATGCCGGCCTCGATGAGGTTGCGGACCATCTCCGAGCGCAGGTCGGTGAAGTGGTCCATCGGCGGGACGGGGAAGTAGCCGCCCTTGTAGCGGGGCTTGTAGCCCAGGTTGCCGCCCTCGGAGGCCTTGCCGGTGTTCCAGGCGCCCTCGATGGAGTCGATGTAGTAGTAGCCGGCGTTGGCGCGGGTCTCGAAGCGGACGTCGTCGAAGATGTAGAACTCGGCCTCGGGGCCGAAGAACACGGTGTCCGCGATGCCGGTGCCCTTGAGGTACTCCTCGGCCTTGCGGGCGACGTTGCGCGGGTCACGGCTGTAGGCTTCGCCGGTCAGCGGGTCGTGCACGAAAAAGTTGATGTTCAGCGTCTTGTGCTGACGGAACGGGTCGAGCACGGCCGTCGTCGGGTCGGGCAGCAGGAGCATGTCCGACTCGTGGATGGCCTGGAACCCGCGGATCGACGAGCCGTCGAACATGAGGCCGTCGGTGAAGACGTTCGGGCCGAAGTTTTCGGACGGGAAGGTGAAGTGGTGCGTCGTCCCCGGCAGGTCCGTGAACCTGACGTCGACGAACTGCACACCCTCGTCCCGGATGAACTTGAGGACGTCATCGGCGGAGTTGAACACTCTCGAACCTCCCAGGGGCATGGGCTAGCAACCCGAAAGTAGGCCGGTGCCGTTTCCGCCCCGTGTCTCGACTGTTTCGCGCGTGTTAAGGGAAAGCGCTACCCAGGCGGTCGCGGCGATAACGTCGGCCCGCCGTTCCCCGCTCTCCATCGTACGGCCTTCTCGCAGGTCAGGTGCCCAACGCGGCCGGACAGCGCGGCCCGTCGGAAACGCCGGAGAGGCCGGAGACGCGGTCGTAGGGATCGACGGGCTCGCCGGACGGCCGCGCCCCCTGGGGGTCGCCGGGGAATCGCGGATGCACGAAACCGTCATTTGCGTCGCAATTGGCGCCGAAGAGGGTCGAATTATCCGTGGCAAGCCAGACGACGAGTCTGCCGTTCTCCTGATACGCGGAGAACTCGCTCCTGTGGTGCTCGACGACCCTCGCCACGATCAGGGGCGCGCCGGGGCGGCTGACCGGGTGGACGAACAGGTAGTCCGCCGTGATCGTGACGCCTCCCCCGGCCCTCTTGGCGATCGTCGTCTCGCCGGAGACCTTCACGACGTCGCCGACCGGCTCGGCCGTGCCCGGGGCGAGGCTGAACAGCCAGGACCGGGTGCCGGTGGAACCGCCGTCGCCCAGGCGGCGCAGGAACGCCTCGCGCTGCCGGGGATGCAGCAGGCGGGCGAACGCCTCCGGGCGCTCGCCCCGCACCGTGGCCGGGTCGAGGTGCGCGGCCGACAGCAGCCGCCGTACGCGCAGCAGGGCCTGGCCGACCTCCTCCTCGGTGAGCCCGCCGAGCGCCTGCGCCGCGGGCATGACCAGCCCCTGCTCACCGTCGGCGTACCCGGTGGCGGGGGTCCCGGCGAAGGGGCCCGCGGACGGCGCCGGGACCGGCCCGTGGTCGAACAGGCCCTCCTCGCCGTCCGGAATCGGCGTGAGCACGGGCCCGGGCCGGGCGACCACCGGGCCGGAGACGACCACGTCCTCGCCGCCGCCGCCGGCGGCGGACGGACGGACGACGCCGAGCTTTTCCAGGACGTCGGGCCGCAGGACGACGACGAGTCCGAGAAGCACGACCAGGCCCGCGATCGCCGCCGCCACGGCCGGGCGGCGTCGCCGTGCCGGCGCGAACGAGGTCGTCCCGGCCGCGGCGGTCATCCGCCGGATCTCGTCCTCGTCGAACTGCGCGACCAGCGCCTCGAAGCGCGCGTCGATGTCATCGGGGTCCGCCGGCCGCACGGTTCCCTCCAAAACGCTCAGGTCGGAAGCGACTCACCATACCGGGATTTCATGCGATGGCCTGCCCATGATCTCCGGCTTCGCGGCCGGACGCCAGACCGGCGACCCTCCCCGATACGCTGGGAAACCATGAGTGACCGGCAGCCGCGTTGGACGCAGACCTGGCTCGGGGGCCCGCGGGCCGCCGGGGTGGACCTGGGCTACCCGGGGGAGCGCCTCGGCCTGCCCGAGCAGGGTCCCGGGGCGGTCGCCGGGTGGGGACGCAGGATCGGCGCCATCGTCGTCGACTGGCTGGTGTGCACCTGGGCCATCGCCGCGGGCCTGCTGCGCGTGCAGGGCGACGACCTCGGCGCGGTCGGCCTCGGGGTCTTCGCCGCGGAGTACGTCCTTCTCGTCGGCACGATCGGCATGACGCTGGGGATGCGCCTGTTCGGCATCCGCGTGGCCGGGCTCGACGGCGGGCGGCCGCGCCTCCTCGGTGTGCTGGTCCGCACGCTGCTGCTGTGCCTAGCCGTGCCCGCGCTGATCTGGGACCGCGACCGGCGCGGCCTGCACGACCGTGCGGCCGGAACGGTCGTGGTCAACCTCTGACACCGCGGGAGACCTCGGTCAGGGCTCGACGAGGCCGGCGCGGATGGCGTACCGGGTGAGTTCGAGCCGGTCGCGCATGCCCAGCTTCTGCAGGATGTTCGCGCGGTGCCTGTCCACGGTCTTCACGCTGATGAAAAGCGTCTCCGCGATGTCCTTGGCCGAGTTGCCCTCGGCGATGAGCTTGACGATCTCCTCCTCCCGGGGCGTCAGGATGCTGTCCGGCATGCGTTCACCCTGCCGGGCGCGCTGGAGGTAGTCGCGGATGAGGGCGGTGACCGCGCCCGGGTAGAGGAAGGGCTCCCCGCGCATCGCCGCCCGGCAGGCGTCCAGGAGGTCCTGGTCGGCGACCGACTTGAGCACGTAGCCCGAGGCGCCGGCCTTGAGCGCCTCGAAGAAGTACTGCTCGTTGTCGTACATCGACAGGATCAGTATCCGGACCTGAGGCGCGAGCCGTGAGATCTCACGCGCCGCCTGGATCCCGGTCATCCGGGGCATCGCGATGTCGAGGAAGGCGAGGTCGATCTCCTCCGATCGAACGGCCTCGACCGCCTCGGCGCCGTCGGCGGCCTCGGCGACCACTTCGAGATCGGGCTCCGCGTCGAGGATCAGCCGCAGCCCGCGCCGGACCAGCGCGTGGTCGTCGGCCAGCAGGATACGGGTTTTGGGGCTTCCCACGGATCAGCTCTCCTTCACCGCGTGTGGGGGTACGACCAGTCGCACGTCCGTGCCGCCGCCGGGCGGGGAGTCGACGGTCAGCCGGGCGCCGATGAGAAGGGCGCGCTCGCGCATGCCGCGGATCCCGGCGCCCTCCTTGCGGACACCTCCGCGCCCGTCGTCGGCGATGCGGAGCGTGAGCTGTCCGTTCTCCTGCGTGAGCGACAGCTCCGCGCGACGGGCCTGCGAGTGCCTGGCCACGTTCGTCAACCCCTCCTGCGCGATCCGGTAGAGGACGAGTTCGACCTCGCCGCTGAGGGCGGGCAGGGCGGGGTCGACCTCACGGGTGATCGCGATCCCGCTCGCCTGCGAGAAATCGCTGCTCAGCGCGCTCAGCGCACTGTGCAGGCCGAGATCTTCCAGGACTCCGGGCCGCAACCGTCTGGCGACCTGCCGCACCTCGTCCAGGCTGGCGCGGACCGTCTCCTGGGCGGAGCACAGCTCCTCCCGGAGCTCCTCGGGCGCCCGGTCGACGACGCGCTTGAGCGACAGCAGCGCCACCGTGAGGCTCTGGCCGATCTCGTCGTGCAGCTCGCGCGCGATCCTCTGCCGTTCCCCCTCCTGCGCGGCCAGCGCGTACGCGCTGCTGGCGCTGCGCTCGGCTTCGAGACGTTCGAGCATCTCGTTGAACGTGCCGATCAGCTGGGCGAGATCGCCGTTGCCGCTGTCGGTGAGCCGGTCGCCCGCCCTCAGCAGGTCGACCCGCCGCATGAGAGTGGTGAGTGCGCCCAGCGGGGCCAGGCTCTTGCGGATCAGCAGCGCGTTGGCCGTGATGATCAGGGCCAGCCCCACGGTCAGGACCGGGATCTCGGCGAGCAGGACCGGTGACGACACCGTGGCGGGGGAGAGCGCGAGCACGAACGTCCCGACGGTGAAGACCAGCCCGTTGATCGCGAACAGCCGCCAGAACAGGGCGCGGGCCGGGTGCCGTGCCCGCGCCGCCGCTCGGCCGCTCTGCGGGTCGGTGCGCTCGTTCACGGCTCACAGCCTGCTCGTTCTCGTACGCCGGTGTCCATGCGGGCTGCCCCCCATCGCGCGGGCCTCCCTACATGTCATACCTCTCCCGATATGGGTGCCGCACCCGATGGTGGTGAGCCGCGCCGTCTCGAAGACTGGAACACAGGAGACGACGGACGGAAAGGGGGACGCGATGACGCCGGCAGGCCTCGGTTCCCAGGCGCCGCTCGCCGCGTGGGCGGTCGCGGCCGGAGTGCTGCTGGTCGTGTCGGCCGTCGCCGCGCTCCGCGTCGTCAAGGAGGGAGAACGACTGGTGGTGTTCCGATTCGGCCGCCTCGCCGCGGTCAAGGAGCCCGGCCTCGCCGCCGTGCTGCCGGGAGCCGACCGCGCCGTACGCGTCCCGCTGGGCCCGGCCTTTCTCGACCTGCTGTGGCTCGACGCCGTGACCGCGGACGGCGTCGCGGTGACCGTGAACGGCACCGGGCTGGCGTCCGTGCGGGATCCGGCCGCGTACGCATTGGACCCCGGCCTGTCGGAGTCGGCCACCCTCGCGACCACGGAGGCGGAGATCCGCGCCCACGTCGCGGAACGCGACCTGGTGGAGCTGGCTCAGCCGACCGGCGAGAGCCTGCGCGACCTGTCGGCGAGGATCAGCCGCCGCACCCGCGAGTGGGGCGTCGAGGTGACCGTCGTCGACCTGCACCGCGTCGAGGTGCGGCTCAAGGCCGATCTCGTCCGCTGGGCCGAGGGCTACGCGGCCCGGGCGGAACGGGCCCGTGCGGAAGAGGCCCGTATGGGAGAGGTCCGTGCGGAAGAGGCGCGGAGCGGGTCCTGATCCCGGCCCTGTCACCGATCGGAGGTAGCTCAGATGGACGTGACCCGCGCCACCCTGCCCGGCGTCGCGGCCGTGGTGCACCAGTGCGTCACCCGCGACGGACAGCGCTTCGGCGTGCTCGTGGAGAAGTCCGGTCGTCGCCGGCTTCTCGTCTACGACTCCGCGGAGCCCGACACGCCGCTGCAGGCGATCAACCTGGACCAGCGCGAGGCCGATCAGCTCGCCGACATCCTGCACAGCAGGCCCGTACTCGATCGGCTCGCCCATCTGGAACGCCGCTTCGCCGAGTTCGTGGAGGCGGCCCGATGACCACGACCGAAACCGTCCGCCTTCCCGATCGATGTGATGACCTGATGCAAGCGCGCGATGTCGTTGTGAACCTGCCGACGGTGACCGTCCACGACTCCGTCGCCCGGGCCGTACGGATCATGGTGCTGAACCGGATGCCCGGATTGATCGTGGTGGACGACAGGGGACGGCCGGGATGGGTGCTTCCCGGCACGCAGGTCCTGCGTCTCGCGGTTCCCGGTGCCTACCAGGAGGATCCGGCGCTCGCCCGGGCGATCGACGAGGCCCACGCCGACCGCTTCTGGCAGGAACTGGCCGGCATAACGGTGGGAGACTGCCTGCCGTCCCAGCCGCCCAGGCCGGTGACGGTGTCCCTCGACGCGACCCTGCTCGAAGTGGCCGCCCTCATGACCCGGCTTCGCAGCCCCATCGCGGCGGTCGTCGAGCGCGACGGCACCCTGGCCGGGGCGATCACATTGGAGCGGCTGCTCACCAGCCTGGCGCTCGTCCCACCGGGTGAGTGACCGCCCCAGACAGGTCGCGGGCCGCCCGCACCCTCAGCCCGGCGCTCGTCCCGCCGGGTGAGTGACCGCCGCAGGCGAGTCGCGGGCCGCCCCGCATTTTCTCTTCGGCCGCAGACCCCGTCGCGTCCGTTCGCGCCGCGTCGCGTCATGCGGCACTTCCATGATCCGGAGGTTCGATCATTCACCGCTTCACCATGCCGTCGTCACGGCGCCGTCCCATCCGGACGCCGTGCCACGATCCCGCCCGCCGTACGCTCGTCGCCGGACCCCCGGGGCGCCGCACGTGAGCGCGGTCGTCTCCTTCGCGATCTTCCTGGTGGCCTTCGTCTTCATCGCGTCGGAGAAGGTGCACAAGGTCAAGGTGGTCCTCATCGCCGCCGGCGCGATGGCCGTCCTGGGGCTGATCCCCGGCGACGAGGTGTTCTTCTCCGAGACCGCGGGCATCGACTGGAACGTCGTCTTCCTGCTGCTCGGCATGATGATCATCGTGGGGATCGTCAAACAGACGGGGGTCTTCGACTACCTCGCCATCTGGGCGGCGAAGAAATCCAAGGGCCGGCCGTACCGGCTGATGGTCATGCTCATGGTGATCACCGCGGTCGCCTCGCCGTTCCTGGACAACGTCACGACGATCATGCTCGTCGCGCCGGTCACCGTGGTGGTCTGCGACCGGCTCCGCGTGCCGGCCCAGCCGTACCTCATCGCCGAGGTCCTCGCGTCCAACATCGGCGGGGCGGCGACACTCATCGGCGACCCGCCCAACATCATCATCGGCAGCCGCGCCGGGCTGACGTTCAACGACTTCCTGATCCACATGGCGCCGATCGTGGTCGTCATCTTCGCGGTGTTCGTGCTGCTCACCCGGGTGCTCTTCCGCAAGTCGTTCCACTACGACCCCGAGCGGGTCGCGGCGGTGATGGCGCTGCAGGAACGGCGGGCGATCACCGACCCCCGCCTGCTCGTGCGGTGCCTGATCGTGCTCGGCGGGGTGGTCGCCGGGTTCTGCCTGCACGCCGTGGTGCACGTGGAGCCGTCGATCGTCGCCCTGGTGGGCGCCGGGGTGATGCTGCTGGTGTCCCGCACCGACGTGTCCGACGTCCTGCGCGAGGTCGAGTGGAGCACCCTGGTCTTCTTCATGGGCCTGTTCGTGATGGTCGCCGGACTGGTGAACACCGGGGTCATCGCGACGATCGGCGGCTGGGCCGTCGGCGCGCTCGGTGACGACTACTTCCTCGCGGCCACGGCGCTGCTGTTCGGCTCCGGCGTGCTCGGCGCGTTCTTCGACAACATCCCCTACGTCGCCACGATGGTGCCCGTCGTCGAGGAGATGGTCGCCCAGGCCCCGGACGCGCAGACCGGGCAGGCGCTGTGGTGGTCCTTCGCCCTGGGGGCCGACTTCAGCGGCAACGGCACCGCGGTGGCGGCCAGCGCCAACGTCGTCGCCATCGGCATCGCCGCCCGCACCGGTCACCGCATCGGCTTCTGGCAGTTCACCAGGTACGGCGTCCTCGTCACCGCGCTGAGCATCACGATGGCCTGGGTGTACGTCTGGCTGCGCTACTTCGCCTGACGCCGGGTCCTACGAAGCGGCCCGCACGCACTGGAAGATCGCTGTGCCGGGCAGCAGGCGCCCGCGCAGCGGACTCCAGCCGCCCCACGTGCGGTCGTGGCCCGGTGGCCACTCCGGCTCGGTCAGCCCGGTCAGCACGAGGCCGGAGGCGGCGATCAGGCCCACCCAGTCGCCCATCGTCCGGTGGTGCTCCACGTACGACGGCTCGCCGTCCTCGCCGAACTCCACGTACGGCGACCGGTCGAAGTAGGAGCGGTCGGCGGTCAGGCCGCGCGGCCCCGGATCGTCGGGGAAGGCCCACCGGACGGGGTGGCTGACGGAGAACACGAACCGGCCGCCCGGCCGCAGCACGCGCCGCACCTCGGCCAGCACCGCCCCGGCGTCGGCCACGAACGGCAGCGCGCCGTAGGCCGAGCACGCGAGGTCGAACGACCGGTCCGCGAACGGCAGCGTCTCGGCGTCGGCCTGGACGACGGGCAGGGTCACCCCGGCGGACATGTCGATCCGCCGGGAGTGCTGCAACTGCCGGTAGGACAGGTCGACGGCGGCGACCGAAGCGCCGCGCCCGAGCAGCCACCGGCCGCACTGCCCGGCGCCGCAGCCGATCTCCAGGACCCGGCGCCCCGTCACGTCGCCCAGCAGCCGGGCGTCGGCCTCGTCCAGCCCCTCGGGGCACCACACGAAGCCGTCGTCGCGCAGGAAACCGCCGTGCTCGGCCTGGTACTCGTCGGCCGCGCCGTCCCACCAGCCCCGGTTGGCCCGGGAGGTCTGCGATCGGGAGACCGGCCGCCTGCCCACGAGGTCCAACGGCGTCAGCGCATCTTCGGGCCGCGCGGCATCCGGGCGCCCTTCGGGATGGGGCCCTTCGGCATCGGCATGGCCGGGGTGAGCGCGCGCATCCGGTTGTTGACCTCGGACACCGCGCCCTTCTTCAGGTTGCGGGGCAGCTTCATCACGTGCCGCTGCAGCTTGGCCAGGGGGACCTGGCCCTCCGCGTCACCGCACTGGATGTCGTACACGGGCACGTCGACCGCGACCCGCTGCACGCGCTTCTTCTCCGCGACGAGCATGCGCTGCACCCGGTTGGGCGGGCCCTCGGAGACGAGGATGACCCCCGGATATCCGACGACCCGGAAGACGAGGTCCTGGTCGCGGTTGACCGCGACCGGCTTCTCCTCGACGTACCAGGTGCCGCGCAGGCTCTGCAGGATCGCGTACGTCGCCCCCGGCTGGCCGTGGAGCAACGAGTACTGCGACCGCTGCGCGAAGCGGCTGAAGACGATCATCCCGACCAGTACGGCGGCGAAGACGCCGAACACGATCCACGTCCAGCCGAAGATCACGCCAAGGACGATGAACAGGACGAGCGTGCCCAGAGCCGACGCGTAGACGATCGGCATACCCTTGGGGTTCGCCTGCTGAATGATCTGTGCGACCATCCGGAGCTGCTTGAGGCGCCCCGGAGACGCTGCGTCTTTCGCCATGGTGTGAAGGATACAAACGTCGAGCTGACTTAATGAAAACGAGACTCGCCAACGCGGGCGGCGACGGCCTGCTGGTAGAGGCGGCCGGCCCGGTAGGACGAGCGCACGAGCGGGCCGGACATGACGCCGGCGAAGCCGATCTCCTCGGCCTCCTGCTGGAGCTCCACGAACTCCTCAGGCTTGACCCAGCGGTCCACGGGGTGGTGACGCGGGGTCGGACGCAGGTACTGCGTGATCGTCACCAGGTCGCAGCCGGCCTCGTGGAGGTCGCGCAGCGCCTGGGTGATCTCCTCGCGCTCCTCGCCCATGCCGAGGATGAGGTTCGACTTGGTGACGAGCCCCGCCTCACGGGCCATGCCGATGACCGCCAGCGAGCGCTCGTAGCGGAACGCCGGCCGGATCCGCTTGAAGATCCGGGGCACGGTCTCGATGTTGTGCGCGAAGACCTCGGGCCTGCTGGAGAAGACCTCCTCGAGCTGGCCGCGGTCGCCGTTGAAGTCCGGCACCAGCAGCTCGACGCCGCACCCGGGGACCGCCTCGTGGATCTGCCGGGCGGTCTCCGCGTAGAGCCAGGAGCCGCCGTCGGGGAGGTCGTCACGGGCGACGCCGGTCACCGTGGCGTAGCGCAGGCCCATCTGGCGCACCGACTCGGCGACGCGGCGCGGCTCGTCCCTGTCGTACTCGGCGGGCTTGCCCGTGTCGATCTGGCAGAAGTCGCAGCGCCGCGTGCACTGGTCGCCGCCGATGAGGAAGGTCGCCTCGCGGTCCTCCCAGCACTCGGAGATGTTGGGACAGCCCGCCTCCTGGCACACCGTGTGCAGCCCGGCGCCCTTCACCAACGACTTGATCTCGTTGAAGTTGGGGCCGTTGCGCAGCCGCGTCTTGATCCACGGCGGCTTCTTCTCGATGGGGGTCTGGCTGTTGCGCACCTCCAGGCGGAGGAGCTTTCGGCCTTCAGGAGCGACGGTCATGCGACATCCTTCGCAGCACTCCGCGGCAGCGGTCCGCGGGCCCGGGGTCCGAGCGGGGGCACGGGGCCCGGCGCCGTACGCGGGCCTGCGTGCCTGTCGGAACGCTCGTTCACGAACCCAGCTTATTACCTGCCTTCAGGTGATCCGGGACAGCTCCCGGACGGCGCGGGCGAGGTGACGGGACAGCTCGGCGTCGATCCGGTCCGACTCGCCCGGGCCGAGGCCCACCGTGCCGTCCTCGACGCCGGCCGATTCGAGCAGGACGGCCCGCAGCGCCGCCGGCGGCTCCGCCTGCCGGCTCGTCTGCTCGGCGAGGGAGTCCTGCCTGCGCGCGGCCACGAGGCCGGGGGAGGCGTCCCTGGAGAGCACGGCACGGCGGATCTCCTCGGCCGTCTCCCCGCGCCTGGCCGCCGCCATGACGGGGGTGAGGCGGCTTTCCGCCGTGGTGAGGGCGTCGGCGTACTCGGCGAGGGCACGCGACGAGACGGCGCGGGCCGCGACCTGGTCGGCGTAGTAGACGGCGTGCTGCGACTGGGCGGAGACGAGCCGGCGCAGCGCGAGCTCGGCGAGGAACAGCGGCCACGCCAGCACCCAGCCGGTGATCTTGCCGATCGCCTGTGACGCCATCCTGCCCCCCGGGACGGTGCTTCTCATATCGAGCAGGGGGTCGCCGCTGACGTCGCGCGCGAGCTCCGCTCCGAGCATGCCGGCCCGCTCCCGCGGCGTCAGGGTGAGCAGCAGCGGGAGGCCGACGAGCAACACGGGCCGCCGTCGCAGCCCGGGCCGCAGGCAGGCGCACTGGAAGAGGCGGTCGTGCAGGTAGATCGCGGCGGGTGGCGCCGCCCCGGCCGCGCCGGCCAGGAGGGCGGCCGTCACCGCGTGGGCGACGGCCGACACGGCGTCGGTGAGCAGCCGGGCGGCCGGACCGAGCCCTGAAAGTGCAATGCATTGCAACTTTACAGTAGGGTGCAGAAATGGCCGAGGGGCTGCGGGAGCGCAAGAAGCGGCGGACGCGGCAGCGCATCGCCGAGGTGGCGGTCGGGCTGTTCGTGGAGCGCGGATTCGGCAACGTCACGATGGCCGAGGTCGCGCAGGCCGCCGAGGTGTCGGTCAACACCGTCTACAACTACTTCCAGGCCAAGGAGGACCTCGTGCTCCCGCCCGAGGAGGCGTCGCCCCGGAGGCTGGCCGACATCGTGCGGGAGCGGCCGCCGGGCCGGTCGGCGGCCGTCGCGGTGCTGGAGCGCCTGCGCCGGGAGATACACGGGCGCGAACGCGCGGTCGGGCTGAGCGCGGGATTCGGGCGCGTGCTGGAGATGATGCGGGCCGCCCCCACGCTGACCGCCCGGCTGGAGGACCTCGGCCGCCGGATGACCGACGAGCTGGCGGCCGAGCTGGCCGAGGAGACCGGCGCGGACGCCGGCGATCCGCTGCCGCGCGTGGTCGCCTGGCACATCGGCTGCCTCCACTCGCTGGTGTACGCCGAGATCGGGCGGCGTACGACGGCGGGGGAGAGCCCGGACGCCATCGCGGCCGCCGTGCTGGAGCTGCTCGACGTCGCCGAGAGCCTCCTGGGCGAGCGGGTCCGCGACTACGCCGTACGAGAGGGACGACCGTGTTCAGAGTGACGATCAGAGGAAAGTTCAAGGGCCTCGACGACGCCGGCCGGGCCGCCGTGACGGCGGCCGGCGGCGCGGCCTACACCGAGGGCGGCGCGTTCACCTGCGACGCGAGCGTGTCCGCCTTCACCTTCCGCTGCCAGGTGCCCGCGGGGCCGGACGACGGCGAGGACGAGGCCGCGCTCGGAGCGCTGGCCGCGCTGGACGCGCACGGGCATCCGTACGAGATCCTGCGGGTCGCGGTGACCGACATGCGACAGATCAAGATTCGCCGGAAGGGCCGCGGCGCGTAGCCGTCAGGCGATGTCCTCCTCGTACAGGTCGTACGGCTCCTGGCCGAGGGCCTCGGCGAGACGCTTGCCGGCGAACGGGATGACCTCGTCGACCGTGATCCGCCTGCCGGTCTCGGCCGACAGCGACGTGACGCCGGCGTCGTCGCCCGTGATGCGGGTGTACCAGCTCAGGTCGTTGACGCAGTTGAGCGCGAAGCCGTGCATGGTGACCCCGCCGGAGACCCGGATGCCGATCGTGCCGAGCCGACGGTCGGGCAGCCCGTGCGCGGGGTCGCCGGGCACCCACACCCCGCCGGCGCCCTCCACCCGGCGCGCCGTCAGCCCGAAGTCGGCGCAGACCTGGAGCAGGACCTCCTCCAGCGACCGCACGTAGGAGACCACGTCGCCGATGCGGATGATGGGGTAGCAGACGAGCTGACCCGGGCCATGCCAGGTGATCTTTCCGCCCCGGTCCACGTCGATGACCGGCGTGCCGTCCACCGGCCGCTCGTGCGCCAGCGTCCGCTTGCCCGCGGTGTAGACGGGGGCGTGCTCCAGCATGAGGCACAGGTCGGAGATCTCGTCGGCCGCCCGCCGGGCGTGCAGCCGCCGCTGCAGGGTCCAGGCCTGCTCGTACGGTACGTCGACGCCCAGGCGGACGATGGCCACGCCCTTCAGGTTCCCATCGCCCATCACGTTCACAGCGTAGAGGTGAGCAGCCGGGGCTCGATACGCAGCTCCTTCACACCGGGCCCGTCCCGCTCGATCCGGTAGGCGTACCCCTCGGGGTCGATGGTCACGGCCTGGATGAACTCCGTGCCCACGTAGTGCAGCGCCACGCCCTCGTCGGCGGCGTACCCCTCGGGCAGCTCGCCCGACGCGACCGACTCGTGCAGCAGCGTCCGCCGCTGGGGGTCGGAGTTGTAGTGGACGCCGCAGGAGTAGGGGAGCAGGCCGAGACCATCGGCCCAGGGCCGCAGCGCCGGCCCGAACGAGTCGGTGTTGCCCCCGACGTGCCAGCACAGCGCGCCGGCGCTCTGCCCGGACAGCACGATCCCCGCCCGCCACGCCTCGGCGAACGCCTCGTCCAGGCCGTGCAGCCGCCACAGCGCGGCGAGGTTGGCGACGCTGCCGCCGCTCACGTAGATCGCGTCCTGCTCCAGGATCCACTCGCGGGGGTCCTCGACGTTCGGCATCGGGAAGACCGTCAGATGGCTCACCTCGACGTCCCAGCGGGCGAACGCGCCGTACATCCTGAGCAGCCAGTCGGCGTCGTCGCCGGTGGCGGTGGCGAGCAGGCCGAGCTTGGGGCGGTCCTGCCCGGTCAGGTCGAGGACGTAGCGCAGCAGGGCGGTCGGCTCGATGAAGCCGTACCGCTCGGTCTGCCGGAACGATCCACCCCCGATGGCGACGATGTGCGACTGCCCGATGCGGCTCATGCCCACCACTTCCGTTCCCGGATCCAATGACTTCTCAGAGTACGGCGGCCAGCGCCTCGCCGACGGTGGGATGGGCGAACCGGTGACCCGCGTCGAGCAGCCGCCGGGGGAGCACCCGCTGCCCGGCGAGCAGCGCCTCCTCCGCGAACTCCCCGAGCGCCAGGCGCAGCGCGAACCGCGGGGCGGGGACCGGCATCGTCGGGCGCCGCAGCGCCTTCGCCAGAGCGGCCGTGTACTCGGCGTTGGTCACCGGCTCGGGAGCCGTGAGGTTCACCGGCCCGGCCAGTTCGTGCGCCAGCAGGAAGCGGACCGCGTCCACCCAGTCGGGCAGCGAGATCCACGAGACGTACTGCCTGCCGCTGCCGAGCACGGCGCCCGCGCCCATCTTGAAGATCGGCAGCATTCGGGCGAGCGCGCCGCCCCGGCCGCTGAGCACCATGCCGCTGCGCAGCAGCGTCACCCGCGCGCCCGCCTCCGCGGCGGGCTCGGTGGCCGCCTCCCAGCCGCGCACCAGATCGACGAGGAAGCCCCGGCCGGGCGGTGCGGACTCGTCCACCGCCCGGTCGCCGGTGTCGCCGTAGAACCCGATCGCGGAGGAGGACAGCAGCACCCGCGGTCCGCCCTCGGCGCGGGCCAGCGCCTCTGCGAGGGTCCGCGTGCCGTTGACCCGGCTGTCCACCAGCTCCCGCTTGTACGCCTCGGACCACCGGCGGTCGCCGATCCCGGCGCCGGCCAGGTGGACGACGGCGCCCGCGCCCTCCAGCGCCCCCGGGTCGAGCACGCCGTTCGCCGGGTCCCAGAAGCGCTCACCGGGCCCCGCGGGAGTGCGGCGCACCAGGCGGCGCACCTCGTGCCCGTCGGCGCGCAGCGCGTCGACCAGGGCCGTTCCGAGTAGTCCCGAGGAGCCCGTCACCACTGTCGTCATTGTCTCCACGTATGGATCATTACCCCTGGAACGAGCGGTTGCGCGGCGCGCAGGTCCTTCGAAGGCCGCGAGCGGGTCTCGACCCGGGCCGGAGACGGCGAGGGCCGCCCCGCGAAGCGCGGGACGGCCCCAAAGCGTCCGGGCGTACGGCTCGCGCCGGCCCGGGGTACGGCTACGCCAGGCCGAGCTGGGCCTCGAAGCGGCCCTCCTCGAGACGGTTCTTGATCGTCGTGAGGAAGCGGGCCGCGTCGGCGCCGTCGACCAGGCGGTGGTCGTAGCTGAGCGCGAGGTACACCATCGAGCGGACCGCGATGACCTCGCCCTCCGGGGTGTCCACGACGACCGGGCGCTTGACGACCGCGCCGGTGCCCAGCATGCCGACCTGCGGCTGGTTGAGGATCGGCGTGTCGAACAGCGCGCCCCGGCTGCCGGTGTTGGTCAGCGTGAACGTGCCGCCGGTGATCTCGTCCGGGCTCACCTTGTTGGTGCGGGTGCGCTCGGCCAGGTCGGCGATCTTACGGGCGAGCCCGGCGATGTTGAGGTCGCCCGCGTTCTTGATCACCGGGACGAGCAGGCCGCGCTCGGTGTCGGTCGCGAAGCCCAGGTGCTCGACGTCGAAGTAGGTGACCTCGTTGGTCTCGCTGTTGATCGTGGCGTTCAGCTTCGGGTGCTGCTTGAGCGCCTCGATCGCCGCCTGGGCGAAGAACGGCATGAACGACAGCTTCACGCCCTCGCGCCGCAGGAACTCGTCCTTGGCCCGGTTGCGGAGCTGCGCGATGCGGGTGACGTCGACCTCGACCACGGTGGTGAGCTGGGCCGAGACCTGCAGCGACTCCACCATGCGCTTGGCGATGGTCTGCCGCAGGCGCGACATCTTCTCCGTACGGCCGCGCAGCGTGGTGTCGGCCTTCACCTCGGGCGCCGGGGCGGAGGCGGCGGCCGGGGCTGCGGGCGCCTGGGCCGGGGCGGGCGCCGCCTGCGGAGCCGCCGGAGCGGCGGCAGCGGCGGCGGCCTGCTCGCGCTGGACGCGGGCGGCCTCGATCACGTCCTGCTTGCGGATCCGGCCGCCGACGCCGGTGCCGGTCAGCGCGTCGAGGTCGACGCCGTGCTCGGCGGCGAGCTTGCGGACCAGCGGCGTGACGTACGGGCTCTCACCGGACGACGGCAGCGGGGTCGGCTCGCTCGGCTGCGCGGCCTGGGCGGGCGCCTGCGGCTGCGGGGCCGGAGCCTGCGGAGCCGGGGCGGGCGCCGGGGGCGCCTGCTGCGGCGTCACCACGGCGGGCGCGGGCTGCGGAATCGACGAGATCGGCGCCGCCGCGGGCTGTGCGGGAGCGGGCTCGGGCGCCGCCGCCTGCGGCTGCGGGGCCGGCTCGGGCTCGGGCTCGGGCTGCGGAGCGGGGGCCGGAGCCGCCGGCTCGGCGGCGGCCGGAGCGGCGCCCGCCTCGGAGTCGATCAGGGCCAGCTCGGCGCCGACCTCGACCGTCTCGTCCTCGGCCACGATGATCTTCGTCAGGTAGCCCGCGGACGGCGAAGGGATCTCGGTGTCGACCTTGTCGGTCGACACCTCGAGGAGCGGCTCGTCGGCCTCGACGCGGTCGCCTTCCTTCTTCAGCCAGCGGGTGACGGTGCCCTCGGTAACGCTCTCGCCGAGCTGGGGCATGGTTACGGAGACCGGCATGGTGTGTCTTCTCTCGCGTTCGCTAGGAGGGCTTCAGTTGTGGACGTGCAGCGGCTTGCCGGCCAGGGCCAGCATCGCCTCGCCGAGGGCCTCGGACTGGGTCGGGTGCGGGTGGATCAGCTGGGCGACGTCGGTGGCCGTGGCCTCCCAGTTGAAGATCAGCTGGGCCTCGGCGATCAGCTCGCCCACCCGGCTGCCCACCATGTGGACGCCGAGCACCCGGCCGTCGCGCTCGGCGATGACCTTGACCTCGCCCTGAGTCTGCAGGATCTTGCTCCTGCCGTTGCCCGCGAGGTTGTAGTTCAGCTCGACGACGTCGTGACCGCGCTCGCGGGCGACCGACGTGGCGATGCCCACCGACGCGACCTCGGGCTCGGAGTAGGTGATGCGCGGCACGCCGTCGTAGTCGATCGGCACCGGGTTGAGCCCGGCGATGTGCTCGGCGACCAGGATGCCCTCGGCGAAGCCGACGTGGGCGAGCTGCAGCGTGGGGATGAGGTCGCCCACGGCGTAGACGCCCGGCACGCTGGTCTGGCAGAACTCGTTGACGAGCACGTAGCCGCGCTCCATCGCGACGCCGTTCTCCTCGTAGCCGAGGCCGGCCGAGACCGGGCCGCGCCCGACGGCGACGAGCATGATCTCGGCGTCGAGGGTCTTGCCGTTCTCCAGGGAGACGACGACCCCGGTGTCGGTGGTCTTGACGCTCTCGAACCTGGCGCCCAGCTCGTACTTGATCCCGCGGCGGCGGAACGCGCGCTCCAGCAGCTTGGAGCTGGACTCGTCCTCCAGCGGCAGCAGGTGCGGCAGCGCCTCGACGATCGTGACCTCGGCCCCGAACGAGCGCCACACGCTCGCGAACTCGACGCCGATGACGCCGCCGCCCAGGATGACGACCGAGGACGGGACCCGGTCGAGGACCAGCGCGTGGTCGCTGCTGATCACCTTCTCGCCGTCGATGTCCAGGCCGGGCAGCGACTTCGGCACCGAGCCGGTCGCCAGCACGACGTTGCGGCCCTCGTACACCTGGTCGCCGACCACGACGCGGTTGGGGCCGGCCAGGCGGCCCTCGCCCTCGACCACGGTGATCTTCTTGCTCTTGATGAGCCCGGCCAGGCCCTTGTAGAGGCCGCCGATCACCTTGTCCTTGTACGCGTGGACGCCCGGGACGTCGATGCCCTCCAGGCGGGTGCGGACGCCGAACGACTCACCCTCGCGGGCCTGGTCCGCCAGCTCGGCCGCGTGCAGCAGCGCCTTGGTGGGGATGCAGCCGCGGTGCAGGCAGGTGCCCCCGACCTTGTCCTTCTCGATGAGGACGACGTTCATGCCGAGCTCGGCCGCCCGCAGGGCACAGGCGTATCCACCGCTACCGCCACCTAGGACGACGATGTCGTAGGGGCCGCTGCCATCAGCCACTGGAATGCTCCTTGGTCGTATTCACACCGCCGGAAGGACCCGGCAGCATCTTTTCACTTGTCCCGGAAGTTCGTGGCCCCGGCCCGGGGCCCGCCGCGGGCGAGCCGCGACGGGGCCGTTCCGAGGGCCGTCTCCCTGTTTAAACAGCCTGCGCGGACGTGCCGTTCCCCGCGTAGCGCTCGGCGACCGCGACGAGCGTGCGGGTCATCGCGCCGGTGCCGCCCTTGGGGGTGTAGCCGTGCGGCTCGCCCTTGTTGAACGCCGGGCCGGCCATGTCGATGTGCGCCCACTGGACGCTCTCGGGCACGAACTCGCGCAGGAAGATGCCCGCGGCGAGCATGCTGCCCCACCGCTCGGGCTGGAGGTTGGCGATGTCGGCGACCGCGGAGTCGAGCCCTCTGCGCAGCTCGGCGGGCAGCGGCATGCCCCAGGCGCCCTCGCCCTGCTCGCCGGCGATGCGGACGACCTCCTCGCGGAGGGCGTCGTCGTTGGCCATCACGCCGGCCGTACGCCAGCCGAGCGCGACGATCTGGGCGCCGGTCAGGGTAGCGACGTCGATGATCACGTCGGGTTCGTCCTGGGCGGCGCGGGCGATGCCGTCGATCAGCACCAGACGGCCCTCGGCGTCGGTGTCGAGCACCTCGACCGTCTTGCCGCTGTAGGTGTGCAGGACGTCGGAGGGGCGCTGCGCGCTTCCCGAGGGCATGTTCTCGGCCAGGCAGAGATAGCCGACCGCGTTGACGCGCAGGCCCAGCCGGGCGATCGCGACGAGCGCGCCGAACACGGCTCCCGCGCCGCCCATGTCGGACTTCATCCAGTCCATGGAGGCGGACGGCTTGAGCGACAGGCCGCCGGAGTCGAACGTGATGCCCTTGCCGACGAAGGCGACCTTCCGGGTGGCCTCGGGGTGGCTGTAGGCGACGCGGACCAGGCGCGGCGGATTGACCGAGCCCTGGCCGACGCCGACGATTCCGCCGTAGCCGTCCTCCTTGAGCCTGACCTCGTCGAGCACCTCCACCGAGAGGCCGGCCTTGCCGCCGGTCTCCTGGGCGATCTCGGCGAAGCGCGCGGGCCACAGGTCGGACGGAGGCGTGTTCACCAGGTCGCGGACGAGGGCGACGGAGTCGGCGAGCGTCGCCGCGTGGGCGGCGGCCTCCTCGGCCCCGGCGGCGCCGGACAGGACGGCCAGCTCGCCGACCGGAGCCTTGCGGTCGCCTCCGGTGCGGTACCGCGTGAAGTCGTAGGCCCCGAGCAGACCGCCCAGCGCGACGGCCTCCGCCTCCTCAGCCGTACGGGCGGGCAGGGCGAGCGCCGCGGACGCCGTCCCGGCGAGGGAGCGGACGGCCGCTCCGGCCGCGCGGCGCAGGGTTTCCAGGTCGTAGCCGTCCTCGGGCGCGTCGCCGAGGCCCACGGCGACGGCGACGGGCGCCGGCAGCGCCCCGAAGGTCGGGATCTTGACGACTTCCTCGGCCTTGCCGGTGAACCCCATCGTGGTGAGGATCTCGGCCAGTCGTCCGTCCAGGGCCTGGTCGAGGCCTTCGCCGCCCGGGGCGGGGCGTGGACCTTCCGGGGTCGTGTGGACGCCGATTATGAGAGCTCCGGTCTCGATGGAGACCGCGTCAGATGCGTTTATGCGCACTGTGGTCACGTGAGCCGATGCTAGCTGGGCTTACTCGGCTACGCATAAACGAGGGTTCATCCTACCTATCAGTAGGGTGGATGGTGCCAGTGGAAGTAGCACCATCGCGTCACTTCGGGTAGATGGTGCTAATGTGAATAGCACTATGTTGCTCACGCTCGATCTCAACGATCCGCGGCCCCTGCACGAACAGGTGGCCGCCGCCGTCAGGCGCGCGATCGGGGCCGGGGACATCGCCCCGGGCGATCGGTTGCCGCCGGCCCGCGACCTGGCCCGCGCGCTGGGCGTCAACGCGAACACGGTGCTGCGCTCGCTGCGCGACCTGCGCGACGAGGGCCTGCTGGAGTTCCGCCGCGGGCGCGGCGTGTCGGTGCTGCGCAGACCGGACGGCCGTGAGGCGCTGAGGGCGCGGGTGCGAGACCTGCTCGACGAGGCCGCCGGATACGGCCTCACCGCGGACGACGTCGTCGCCCTCGTCAGGGACATCGGCGAAGACCTCGGCAACGACTCCGGCAACGACCCCGGCAAGGACCCCGGCAAGGACCCCGGCAAGGACTCCAGCGAGGAGACGGCATGACCGATCCGTACGACAGCTCACCGACCGACGTCCGCGCGCGGCTGATGGTGGCCATCGCGGGCTGGGCCGTGCTGGTCGCCGCCGTGCTGGTGGCGGTGCCACTGGCGTTCGCGGACCGCCTCCCCGACCCGCTGGCCACCCACTGGGGGTCCTCCGATGGGCCCGACGGCTCCATGCCGTTCACCGCCTTCATGATCCTCCTGATCGGGATGTGGGCCGTCCTCGCGGTGATCGGCCTCGGGGTCGCCGCGCGCCGCCGTAACCTGGCCCGCCGGGTGACGCGCGCCTGGTTCTGCGCCGGGCTGGCCTGGGCGGGCGGGTTCATGGTGACCACGCAGGCCGTCACGATCGGCGCCAACCTCGACCGCGGTCACTGGACCCGCGCGGAGGACGTGGGCTGGCAGGTCGCGGTGGTCCTCGCCGCGCCGATCGCGCTCGGGGCGCTGGGCTGGCTCGCGGGGCGGCCGGGCCCGGACGTCCCCGCCGCGTCTGCGGAGACCGGACCGCTGATCGACCTCGACCCCGGGAAGCGGCCGGTGTGGGTCTCCACCACCACCGCGCGCTGGGCGGCCGGGCTCGCGCTCGTCTCCCTCGCCGCCGCGGTGGTCATCGCGGGCGTGGCCGTGACCGGCCGGTTCCCCGGCGGCTGGGGCGGTGTGGTGCCGCTCGCTCTGGTGGGTGTGATCGGCACGGTGCTGTCGTCGGTCTCGGTGCGGGTCGTCCCCGAGGCGCTGACCGTGTCGGTCGGTCCGCTGCGGTGGCCCTCGCGCAGGGTGCGGCTCGAGCGCGTGGAGCGGGCGTGGGTGGAGGAGCGGTACCCGGCCCAGGTGGGCGGATGGGGCTTCCGAGGGCTCCCGGGACGGGCCACGATCATGATCCGCGGTGGCGAGTGCCTGGTCGTCCGATACGTCTCAGGCGGCGAACTGGCGATCACGGTGGACGACGCCGCCACGGGCGCCGCTCTCGTCAACGCCCTCGTCGCGCGTCGGCACTCCGCCGCGGGAAGGTGATGACGGTGATGCGGCGTCACGGCGACGTCCGGCTGTTCCTCCTCGTCGCGTTCGCGGCCTCGTGGCTGATCGCGCTGCCCGTCTGGCTGGGGGCCGCTCCGTTCGGCGGGGCCGCCTTCCAGATCCTCGGCATCCTGATCATGTTCACCCCCTCCCTCGGCGTACTGGCCGTGTGGCTCACCCGGCGGCGCGGTACGACGGCGCGGCAGTGGGCGCGGGCGACCGGGCTCACGTTCGGCCCGCGGCGGGGGAGGACCGCCGCGCTCCTGGCGGCGGCCCTGATCGGCGTGCCGCTTCTCGTGGCCGTCGCCCTGCTGGTGAGCGCCGCCGTGGGCGTCGTGCGCCTCGACGTCGCCGGGCTGAGCCTCTACCGCGCGCAAGTGGCCGCCGTCCTCGACCAGATGCCGCTGGACCCGAGGGTCCTGTACGCGGTTCAGGTCGCGCAGGCCGTGCTGATCGCCCCGATCCTCAACGCGATTCCCGCGCTCGGGGAGGAGTGGGGCTGGCGGGGCTGGCTGCTGCCCCGCCTGCTCGGCGACCCGGCGGTCTCGCCCACACCGGCCACGGGGGAGTTCGGCAGTGGGGAGCCCGGGACTTCAGAAGCCGGCACCGGGGAGTGGCGGCCCGCCCGGGTGTGGCCCGCGCTGGTGCTGTCCGGTGTGATCTGGGGTCTGTGGCACGCCCCGCTCACGCTCAAGGGGTACAACTACCCGGCGCTCGGCGCCTGGGCGGCGGTGCTGTTCGTCGGCTTCTGCGTCATATTCGGGGCGCTGCTCGGCTGGGTGCGGCTGCGCTCGCGCAGCGTGTGGCCCGCGGTCGCCGCGCACGCCTCGGTGAACGCCACGACCGGCCTGGCGCTGCTCCTCGGCGACGCGGCCGCCCCGCCGAACCCGGCGCTCGCCGGGATCAGCGGGATCGTCGGCTGGGTGCTGCTCGCGCTCGTCGTCCTCGTCGTCTACCGGCTGCGTCCCATCGCCGTACCGCGCTGACGCGCGCCTCCCGGGGAGTCCCCGGCTGTCACAGCAGCAGGACGGCGGCCAGCAGCGTCACCGTGGTGGCCGTCTCCACGAGGGCGCCGAGCACGTCGCCCGTGATGCCGCCCAGCCGCCGTACGGCCCGGCGGCGCAGCAGCGCGGCGGCCCCCAGCCCGGCGGCCATCGCCAGCAGCAGCCCGGCGGGCGCGAGCAGGTACGGGTCGACGGTCAGATGGGACAGCAGTCCGGTGGCCCGCGGACCGGTATCGCTGATCGACCCGGCGTAAGGGCTCAGGCCGGAATAGTCGGCATAACGGCGCTCGAAGCCGGCGGGGAACAGCGCGCCGAGGTCCAGGACGACCCGGGTCCCGTCGGCGGCCGGCACACAGAAGGCCGGTGCGCCGATCACCGCCACCAGGGCGAGCACCGCCACGACGACGGCCGACCCGAGGGTGGCCCCCATCGCGGCGCCCCGCCGTACGGTGCCGGCGACGAGCGCGCCGAGGCCGGCGGGCCGGGCCGGGGGTACCCCCTCGCGGCAGGCCCACGTGACGGCCAGCCTGCCGGTCACCGCCGCGGCCACCAGCGCCACCCAGGCGACGGCGTCGCCCCCTGACAGCGCGGCCACCTGGACGAGCAGGGCGATGACGGCGGTGACGACCCCGAAGGGGCCGATGTCGGAGCGTTTCATCACCTCCAGCGCTCCGTCGGACGGTTTGCCGCTGCCGAGCCCGTCGGCCAGGTCCGCGAGTCCGTCGAGATGCAGGGCCCGCGTCAGCCACGCGAGCGCGCCCACCGCGAGGACGGCGCCGAGCAGCGGGGAGCCCGACAAGGAACCGGTGACGACGAGCACCACGGCCCCGGCCAGGCCGAGGACCACGCCGACGAACGGCGCCAGTGCCATGGCGCGTCCCACGACGACGCGGCCGGCGTCCACCGGCCGTACGGGGAGGATCGTGAGCGTCCCGACCGCGAACCGCCAGGCCGCGCCAAGTCCGCTAGTGCGAGGTTCGTCGGACACGAGGGGAAAGCGTAGTTCTCACGAGGGCAGGGGAACGACCCGTCCGGCGATCACCAGGGCGACGTCCTCGGACTCGCGGGCGAGGCCCTGGTTGAGGCGGCCGAGCGCGTCGCGGAACAGACGTCCGGCGGGGGTGGCCGGGATCACCCCGAGGCCGACCTCGTCGCTCACCGCCACCACGCGGGCGCGGGCGCCGCGCCAGGCGGCCACCAGCGCGTCGCACCGCCGCGACACCCGGTCGAGCGCCGTGCGGTGGTCGTCCGCGGGGGTGCCGTCCGGCCAGGCGGCGCACTCGTCGAACACGGCGGCCAGCCAGGTGCCGATCCCGTCGACGAGGAACGTCCCCGAGCCGGCGGACAGGACGGCGACGAGGTCGGTGGTCTCCACGGTGCGCCAGTGCGCCGGGCGCCGCTCCCGGTGGGCCCGTACGCGGGTCAGCCAGGCCGGGTCGTCGCCGCCGGAGGGCCCGGTGGCGACGTAGGTCACGTCGGGTTCGGCGGCCAGGCGGAGCTCGGCCTCCTCGGACTTGCCGGACCGCGACCCGCCCAGCAGCAGCGTCCGGCGTGGCAGCGCTCCACCCGGCCGTACCCTGAGCGCAGCCTCCGCGCTCGCCGTGCCGGCCGTGTCCACGACGGTCCCGTCGGGGACGGCCGTCGCGCCCCAGAAGCCGAGGCGGCGGGCCAGTTCGTCCTCGGTCGTGACACGGTGGTCGAGACGCACCGCGATGATCCGCGTCGCGGGCGTGACCCGTCCGCGCCGGCGCAGGTCGCCCAGCCGCTCCGGCCGGTCGGGCAGGTCCATGAGCACCACGTCGAAGGGCACGTCCTCGCCCCGCGCTCCGGCGGACGGTCCCACGGAGCAGAGCAGGCGGCCGCCGTCCGGGCCGGTGACCTCGCAGCCGTCGGCGGTGTGGCGGATCCGGTAGCCGCCGGGCAGGCGGGCGTCCGTGAGCCGTACGCGGCCGTCGACCACGATGGAGAAGGGGAGGCGGTGGCCGGGGGCGAGCCGGCCGCAGGACGCGCAGGGACAGCCGGGGGCGGGCCAGCCGTCCGGGCCTCCGGTTCCCTCCAGACGGACCTCCATGCCGCTCCTCTCCAGCGTCTCGGGTGATCGGGCGGCCCCGACCCTAGCCGCGGCCCCAGGGGGAGGTGGAGGCCGGGGAGGAGAGGATAGGGTCCGGCTGCACGGCCTTTGTGCCGTACCGGTCCCGGCGCGGGGACGGCCAGGAGTCGAAGGAGCGGGTGCGGATGATTTGGCGGTGGCGTTACGAGGACGCGAACGGCGGCGAGGTCACGGACCGGCCGCTGCCGAGGGAGATCTTCTCCAGCCAGTCCGACGCGGAGTCGTGGCTGGGGGAGAGCTGGCGCGAGCTGCTCGAGGCCGGTGTCGAGCAGGTCACGCTCATGGAGGACGAGCGGGTCGAATACTCGGGGATGTCCCTGCGCGCCGCCGAGTGAGCCGGGCGGGGGCCGGGACCGCGACGGGCGCGGTCCC
>NZ_JBFAOO010000083.1:0-31660 GCF_040675265.1 Microbispora sp. NPDC049633 | reverse complement strand
GGCGCGCGCCGGCCGCCGCCTGGAGGACTTCGCCCGGGCCCGGCGGGAGCTTCCGCCCGCCACGGCGGTCGCCGCGGCCGTCGCCCGCGTGTCGCGCGAGTCCGCGCTGCTGGCCCAGGCGCGGGCGGCGCTGACCGATCGCCGCCGCGACCTCGACGCCGCCGTGGCCCAGGCCGACGCGGCGCGCCGGCGGCTGCGGCAGGTCGCGGCGGAACGGAGCATGCCCGTGGGCGAGCAGGAGGTCGACGCGGTCGCCCGGGCCGTCGACGACTTCCTCGCGACGGCGCAGCGGCTGCACGACGGCCGCGAGCGGGCCGCGTCCGAGGAGCGGGACCTCGCCTCCCGGCAGGCCGCGATCGCGCGGCAGCGCGAGCGGCACGACGCGGACTCCCGCATTCTGGAGGACAAGGAACGGGAGCACCGTGCCGACGTCGAGGAGCTCAGGGCGGGTGAGGAGGCCCTCGACGCGCCGCTGCGCGAGGTGCTCGCCCAGGTGGACGAGGCCGAGCGCAACCTCGCCGAGGTCCGCCGGCGGTGTGAGGAGCACGCCGCCGCGGCGGCGCGGGAGGACAGGGCGCTGATCGTCGCCGAGAACGACCTCAAGCACGGCCAGGCCTCTGTCGGCCAGGCCCTCGGGCACCTCTTCGAGCACGCCGCGTCGTTCGGGCCGTACGCGCACCTGGAGCTGCGCCCGCTGCTCGGCGTCACCGCCACCGAGCCGTGGCCCGCCAACGTCGGCTGGCCCGAGCCCGCGGAGGCGGCCGCGTCGGTGGCGGCGGAGTTGTCCGCCCAAGCCGGCGGGCCGCCGCCCGACCCCGCCGCTCTCGTCGGCCGGGTGCTGCCGGGAGAGGTCGCCGCCCTGCTGGACGCCTTCGGCGCGGAGATGGCGGACATCCGCGTGCCGGGGGAGAGCGCGCTCAAGAGCTCCGCGAGCCGGCTGTCGGCCTCGCTGCGGGCCTTCCAGGACGCGCTCGACGGCTGCGCCGAGGACTACCGCCTGGAGCACGACCCCACCGGCGTCGTGATGGTCTACGTCAGCGACGAGGGAGGCCGCAATCCCGTCGCCGCGTTCGCCCGGCGCGTCGCCGACCGCGTCCGGGAACAGGGCGTGCTGCTCGAGGAGCGGGAGCGGACGGTGCTGGAGGACGAGCTGCTCACCGCGCTCGCCCAGCAGGTGCACGACCGGGTCCGCACCGCACGCGACCTCGTGCGCGGGATGAACGAGGACACCCGGTCCCGGCCCATGTCGTCCGGCACCAGGATCGGCATCCGCTGGGGCCGCTCCGACAGGCTGAACGACCGGCAGGTCGCGGTCGCGCGGCTCCTCGACCGGGACACGCACGGGCTCGGCGCGGCCGGGCTGGCCGAGCTGCGCGGCCTGCTGCGGGAGATGATCCGCGGCTACCGCGCCGCGCACCCGCGCGCCACGTACCGGCAGGCCCTGGCCGACGTGCTCGACTACCGCACCTGGTACGGCTTCGAGCTGGTGCTCGCCGTGCCGGGGGACAAGGAGGTCAAGCTCACCCGGGCCAAGCACGAGGAGATGTCCGGCGGGGAGAAGTCGGCGGCCATCCATCTTCCGCTGTTCGCGGCGGCCAACGCCCTCTACTCGTCCGCCAAGCCCACCTGCCCGCGCGTGATCGCGCTGGACGAGGCGTTCGCCGGCATCGACGACCGGTACAAGCCCGAGCTGCTGGGCCTGACCGTGAAGTTCGGCCTCGACCTGTTCATGACCGGCCACGACCTGTGGATCCACTTCGACACCGTGCCGATGGCCGCGCACTACGACATGCACCATGACAAGAGCGCCCACGCGGTCTCGGCGATGCTGATGCTTTGGGACGGCGACCAGACCGTCGACGCCGACGCCGGTTTCGCCGGCAACGAGGAACTGGCCGAGACGCTGCTCGGTTTCCGGCCGAGCCGCCGCGCTCCCGCCCTCACCGAGGGCACCCTCCTCGCCGCCGAGGGCGACGAGGAGCCCGACGACGTGGAGGCGGGTGTGTGACAATCTGCGGGCGCTCAGGTCGGCGAACTACTCATGGACGGGGCTCGCCCGTCTGGCCCTGTCGGAACAGGGGCGTGTTCTGGCGGACAAGACCGCCGCGCTGGTGCCGACCAACCGGCCCGGCTCGGACGAGGTCCTGCTCGTCGAGGAGGCCGCCAGGCTGGTCGAAGACGCGCAGCGCCTGCTGACCTTCGCCGTGATTAACGAGCGGCTGAGCAACGTCAGCTGGGAACGCATAGGCGTCGCCCTGGGCAGGGCCGGTCGCAGAACGGTCAGCCGGCAGGCCGCGCATGAGCGGTACGCCGGCGCCGAGCGGGACTTCCGCCGCCGCCTGCTGTACGCCTGGCTGTTGCCGGAACGCGCGGCCGAGGTGCTGGACAGCGCCGACCACCTCGCCGAGGTGATCAGGAATCTGAACGTGTGGCTGGGCAACCGGGAAGAGCTCGGCGACGAGTCCCCCCACGCCGGCCTGCCGCCCATGAGCGCGAGCGAGCGGGCCGGCCTGATCGACCAGGCCGAGTCCCTGCTGCGGACGATGGCGGACGGCGTCAGCGAGCAGGAGCACCGCGACCTGCAGGCCGGTCTGTGCCGCCGGCGGATCGAGCTGTACGAGGACCTCGCCGCCCGGACGCCCGGTGATCCCCACGTGCTCATAGCGCTGTCCGAGGCCCGCGAGCGCCTGGAGGAACTCCGCGCGACCGGCTCCTAAGCCGCCCGCAACTCTGGTGGTCCAGCGGAGCGACTCGCGCAGACAAGGGTCCCCGACCACGGCTGCTCGCTGCATGCTGCTGGGCGAAGTTGGCAAGCCCGCTAGACCGATTTCGGCTATCTGCCTAGACACAATGGTGGTGTGTCCCTAAGTTGTGGGGCATGGAGCTGATGAACCACGATTTGATTTTCGACCAGCCCGATCTCATTCCCCCAGGCGACGACGTCGTCGAAGCCGTCACATACTTCGCCACTGTGACGCGCGCCGGAAAGCAGTGGACCGCCACCGCCGAACTCCCTGGCGGGCACACCGTCCGAACTCAGGGCGGTAGCTGGGCAGATGTCAAGAGCAGTGTCGCCCAGCTCATCTTCGGCGTACTCAGGGACGAGCATGCAACGATCGGCGTCTACGTCGAGCCCGCCGACCCGGAGGCCAAGGCAGCTCTCGCGGCCGTCATTGAGGCACGGCAGGCGCGAGTCCTCGCCGAGCAGGCCGAGCGCGACGCCGTCCGCCATGCCGCCCGCCTCCTCACTGCTCAAGGGTGGACCACCCGCGATGTGGGCAGCGCGATGCGCCTGTCACACCAGCGCATCTCGCAGATCCTCAACGAGTCGAGCGTGTAGCCAAAGCTGACGCGATGTGCGGCGACGTGCCCGGGACCATCGGGAGCCGCGGGAGTCCGTCCTTTCCCCCACTCCAGCACAGAAGCGGGTTCGCACAACGTGGCCCCGGCCGCTCGTGACCAGCACCGAATGGACCTTCACACTGACGGCGTGGTCACCCGAGAACAGCGCGAACGCTGGGCACGCCATCTACGGCAAGACGGACGATGGCACGTCGAGCCGACTGTCGCCCAGGTCACACGCGTCATCGGCGAAGAGCTACCGACCAGCGCCTGCAAACACTCAGCCTGGTGGGCTGGCGATCTCAGGCACACGCAGGCCGTACGGCTCGACGCCGACTACACCGTGCGGCTAGACCTCCCCGGCCCGCAGCACAGAACCAGGACAATCCGGTCTCGCCCCGCGCGTCTCCGCCGCTCTTGACAGATGGCGCCGGCCTTGACAGAAAGCCGTGACGGACCGCTTCGACGATGAGGAGTTCCGCGTGAGCGAGACGACCGGCACCCACGCCTTCCGGGAAGCCCGCGACCTGCTGCTCCGCTTGAGGGAGGACCCCGAGCGGGCGGCGCGTGAGTTCGCGTGGCCGGTGTTCGGCGACAGGTTCAACTGGGCCACGGACTGGTTCGACGTCATCGCCCGGGGAAACGACCGCACGGCCCTGTGGATCGTGGAGGAGGACGGCTCCGAGCGGCGTTACTCCTTCGACGAGATGGCCCGCCGCTCCGACCGGGTGGCGGCCTGGCTGGCTGCCCAGGGGGTCGGCAAGGGCGACCACGTGCTGCTCATGCTCGGCAACCAGGGCGAGCTGTGGGAGTCGATGCTGGCGGTGATGAAGCTCGGCGCGGTGATCATGCCGGCGACCACCGCCCTCGGCACGGCGGACCTCGCCGACCGCGTGCGCCGGGGACGGGTTAGGCACGTCGTCGCCAACGCGGCCGACACGCACAAGTTCGACGGCGTCCCGGGCGAGTACGGCCGCGTCTGCGTGGGCGAGGCGACCGGCTGGCTCCGGTACGGCGACGCGTACGTGACGCCGGATCCGGAGCCGTACGAGGCCCGGACCTCTCCCGGCGACCCGCTGCTGCTGTACTTCACCTCGGGGACGACCAGCAGGCCCAAGCTCGTGCGGCACACGCAGGTGTCCTATCCGGTGGGGCACCTGACGACGATGTACTTCGTCGGGGTGCGGCCGGGCGACGTGCACCTCAACATCAGCTCGCCCGGCTGGGCCAAGCACGCCTGGAGCTGTTTCTTCGCGCCGTGGAACGCCGAGGCGACGGTGTTCGTGCACAACTACTCCCGCTTCGACGCCGCAGCCCTGCTCGCGCTGATCCGCCGGGCGGAGGTGACCACGTTCTGCGCGCCGCCGACCGTGTGGCGGATGCTCATCCAAGCCGACCTCGGGGACGGGCCGGGCCGCCTGCGCGAGGCGGCCGCCGCGGGGGAGCCGCTGAACCCCGAGGTCATCGCCCAGGTGGAGCGGGCGTGGGGGCTGACCGTCCGCGACGGGTACGGCCAGACCGAGACGACCGCGCTGATCGCCAACACGCCCGGCACGCCGGTGAAGGCCGGCTCGATGGGCCGCCCCCTTCCCGGCGTGCCGGTCGTGGTCGTCGATCCGGTGACCGGCCGGCCGGCGGACGAGGGCGAGATCTGCCTCGACCTCGCCGCCCGTCCGGTCAACCTGATGACCGGATACCTCGACGGCGACGAGGAGGCCATGGCCGGGGGGCTCTACCACACGGGCGACGTCGCGGTCCGGGACGCCGACGGCTCGATCACCTTCGTGGGACGCACCGACGACGTGTTCAAGGCGTCCGACTACAAGATCTCGCCGTTCGAGCTGGAGAGCGTGCTCATCGAGCATCCCGCCGTGGCGGAGGCGGCGGTCGTCCCCGCCCCCGACCCGATCCGCCTCGCCGTGCCCAAGGCGTACGTGGTGCCCGCCGCGGGCTGGGAACCGAACCGGGAGACCGCCGCGGCCATCCTCCGGCACGCCCGCGAGAGGCTCGCGCCGTACCAGCGGGTGCGCCGGATCGAGTTCGCCGAGCTGCCCAAGACCATCTCGGGGAAGATCCGCCGGGTCGAGCTGCGGGCCAGGGAGAGCGACGCCGCGCAGGCCGGCACCTCGCTGTCCCAGGAGTGGCGGGACGATCAGTTCCCCGAGCTGCGGGCGTGATCCGGCCGGGGCCGGAACCGTGCGCCATGCGCGAGGACACGGGCGACCGGCTCCTCGGCCAGCCGCACGGCGACGTCGAATCCGGCCGGCGCGCCTCGGGGAGGCGCGCCGGTGACGGGTCATGTCCTCCACCTGATGCGGTGTCCCTTGCTGTGGTCTAGCGCGTCGCGCCCGCCGGGACCCGCCCGGCCGTCCCGGCGGCGGGCGTCGTACGGCGGCGCGCCCCCGGGACCAGCAGCGCCACGGCGACGGTGACCGCCAGGGTCACGGCCATCACGAGGAAGGCGGTGGTGAAGCCCGACTCCTGCGGCAGCCCGTCGGGGCGCGGATGACCGGTGATGATGGAGCTGATCACGGCGGTGCCGACGGACCCGCCGATGGTGCGGATGTTGGTGTTCATGCCTCCGGCGACGGCGGTCTGCCCGGGCGGCACGCTCTGCACGATGAGGTTGGTCATCGAGGCGTAGGCCAGGCCGAGGCCGAGCCCGAACACCGCCGTGGCGGCGGCGAGCTGCCAGGGCCGGTCGTGGAAGGCGGCGACGCAGGCGCTCGACAGCGCGGCGAGCGCGCAGCCCCAGACGAGCTGGGCCTTGACACCGGCGACGCGGGCGAGCGGGCCGCTGACGGTGCCGGCGACGGCCATCGTGACGAGCATCGGCAGCATCAGCAGCCCGGCTTCGGTCACGCTCGATCCGAAGCCGTAGCCCGTCACGGCCGCCGGCATCTGCACGAACATCGGCAGGAAGGCGTACGACGCGAACATGCCGGCGCCGAACAGCAGCGCGACCAGGTTGGTCGTCCACACGGCCGGAAGCCGCATCATGCGCATGTCGATCAGCGGGTCGTGGGAGCGCAGTTCGACCGAGATCCACGCGGCGAACAGCACCACGGCGGCGGCGAGCGGTGCGATGACGGCGACCGAGTCCCACCCCCAGGCGGACGCCTCGCTCAGCGGGACCAGCAGCGTCACCAGCCACCCGGACAGCAGCGCCGCGGCCGCCCAGTTGACCCGGCCGGGCGTGCGCACCGGGGACCGGGGAACGTGACGGTGGGCCAGGAACGCGGTGGCGACGACGATGATCGCCGGGATCCAGAACAGCCAGCGCCAGCCGAGGGCGCCGACGATCGGGCCGGCGAGCACGATGCCGACGCCGCCGCCGGTGGCGATGACCGCGGACAGGACGCCGACGATCGAGGGGATCCGCGGGGCGGGGAATTCGTCGCGGACGATCCCGAACGAGACGGGGAACACGGCCCCTCCGAGCCCCTGGAGGACCCGGCCGGCGATCAGCACTCCCACGTTGGGGGCGAGCGCCGCCACCAGGCAGCCGAGGGCGATGGCGGCCAGCGCGACGAGCAGCGTGCGGTCCTTGCCGATCATGTCGGCGATCCTGCCCATGAGGGGAGTCGCGACGGAGGCGGACAGCAACCAGGCGGTGAGCACCCAGGTCACCGCGCCCTGGGTGGTGTGCAGGTCGTGCTGGATGGTGGACAGGACCGGGCTGACCAGGGACTGCAGCATGGAGAACGAGGCCGTGGCGGCTGCCAGCGCGAGGAAGATCAGCCGTTGCGGCGAGGTGGTGCGTGACATCGACATCCTTCGAAAGGAGGAGTCGGCGCGACGGGACGCGCCGGTGACGCGCCGCCCCGGCTGCGGGACGGCGCGGATCGAGAGGAGACAAAGCTGCGTTGACGGCGGATGCGTGAACGCCAATGCCCGCCTGCTAATCTGGAGGCGTGCCTCCACATTAGCGGAGGTATGCCTCCGGTACAACCTGGGGAGGATCCCGGTGAACGAGAAGGCGGGCGAAGGTGCCCGGACGAGGGTGCGGCGCCCCCAACGCGCCGACGCGCGGCGCAACTTCGACGCGTTGCTCACCGCCGCGCGCGAGGCGTTCGCCGAACACGGCACGCAGGCCTCGCTGGAGGACGTCGCCCGGCGCGCCGGAGTCGGCATCGGCACGCTCTACCGCAACTTCCCCACCCGGCAGGACCTGTTCGACACCGTGTACCTGGACGAGATCGACGAGCTGTGCGCCGCCGCGGGGCAGGTCGCGGTCCTGCCGCCGTGGGAGGCCCTGGCCGCCTGGCTGCGGCGGTTCGTGGACTACGCCGCCACCAAGCGGGCCATCTACGAGGCGCTCAACCGCGACTCGGAGATGATGCGGTCGAGCCGGGCCGCGATGTACGAGGCAGGGGAGCCGCTGTTCGACCGGGCGAGGGAGGCGGGGGAGGTCCGCGGCGACGTGACCTTCGACGACGTCCTGCGGATGATCTCCGGCATCACCGGGGGCGGGTTCGTCGACGACGATCAGCGCGAGCGCGTGCTGGGGATGGCTCTCGACGGCGTCCGGGCCCGTCCGGCCTGAGTTCTGCCCCGAAGAGCCGGAAACACGAGCGCGCCGCACGGGTGCCGGCGTGCCCGGGACCGCGCCACGCCCCGATCTGCCCGCCGTTCTCCCCGCCGTCGCAGGATCCGGCCGTTCTCGCCCGGCCTGCCCGAGAGGATAGGTTGGCTCCCGATCATCTGGGCGCGAGTCGCTATGGGGAGGTGCGGGACGTGGTGCCGTCCACGCTCGGCGGTCGTTACGAGCTGGAGGAGCTGATCGGCCAGGGCGGGATGGGCGAGGTCTGGCGGGGCCGGGACCTGCGGGCGCACCGTCCCGTGGCGGTCAAGATCCTCGCGCCGCAGGTCGCCGGGGTCGCCTCGCGTGAGCGCTTCGCCCGCGAGGCACGCGCCGCCGCCCGCGTCGTCCATCCGAACGTGGTGACGGTGCTGGACGTCGGCGAGCAGGACGCGCGGCCCTACCTGGTGATGGAGCTGCTCACCGGCCGCAGCCTGGCCGCGGAGCTGCTCGACCGGGGCCGGTACGGCGTGGCGGAGGCGTGCGACCTCATGAGCCAGGCCGCCGCGGGGCTGGACGCCGCCCACCGGGCCGGGGTCGTGCACCGGGACGTCAAACCCGCGAACCTGCACCGCACCGCGAGCGGCGTGCTCAAGGTGGTCGACTTCGGCGTCGCGCAGGTGGCGACCGAGGCGGCGCGGCTCACGATGGTGGGCACGGTCGTCGGCACCGCCGCGTATCTCGCGCCGGAGCAGATCGACGGCCGGGGCGGCGGGGCCGCCTGCGACCTCTACGCGCTGGGGTGCGTCTGCTACGAGCTGCTGTGCGGGCACCCGCCGTTCACCGGGTCGGCCCCGGAGCTGGTGTATCAGCACATGCACCAGGCTCCGGTGCCGCCCGGCCGGCACCGGCCCGGCATCCCCGCCGAGCTGGAACGCCTGATCATGGCGCTGCTGGCCAAGGACCCCGCCGCCCGGCCCGCCGACGCGGAGGTCGTACGCCGGGTCCTGGCGGCCGTCGCCCTCTCCGCGGCGCAGCCGGGGCGGAAAGGCGGGCCGGCGGCGCGGGAAGGCGGGCCGGCGGCGCGGGAAGGCGGGCCGGCGGCCTGGGAGGCCGGGGCGACCCCGCCGCCGCACGGGCCGTACCCGGGCGGCGCGCGTGCGGGCGACACGGCGCTGCTCGACGCCCCGCCGCCCGCCGTCCCGGCCGGACGCACTCCGGGGTCGCTCGAACGGCGGACGCTGATCCGGCTCGGCGCCGCGGTGGCGGGGCTCGCCGTGGTCACGATCGGGGTGGCGGCGCTGTCCGACGGCGGCGGACAGGCCGAGCCCGCGGTCGCGGCCCAGTCGCCGACGGCCACCCGCGCCGAGACGTCACCCACCCCGGCGAGGAAGGCCAGTCCGTCACCCCGGCTGTCCAGGACGCCGTCCCCCAGGCCGTCGCCGAAGCCGTCTCCCACGCCGTCCGCGACGCGACGCGTCTACCGCGGCTACATGGAGTGGCTGGCCGCCTTCGACCACGCCGTACAGGCGCAGGAGAGCCGGGGCGGCATCGAGCCGAAGCTGGCCCGCGAAGCCCACGACGCCATCAGGAAGACGGCCAGGGACCTGTCCCGGGGGCGAGGCGGGGACAAGGGCGCCAAGGCCGCGCGGCGGGTCCGCGACCTGCTCATCAAGCTGCAGCGGGCGCACCGGACGGGCAGGCTCGCCGACGGCCCGCTGATCGACTTCGTGAACTCCGCCGGCTTCAGCTCCCGGGGGGACGACGACTGAGGTCCTCGACCGGCCCGACGTCGCGGGTCCACGACCCCAGCACGAGCAGGGTCTTGGTGCCGGTCACGTCGCCGGCGCGGCGCAGCCGGTCGATGACCTGCTGGAGATGGCCGAGGTCGCGGACGCGGACGTGGATGAGCGCGTCCGGGTCGCCGGCGATCGTGAACACCTCCTGCACCTCCGGCACGTCCGTGGCGGTACGGACGATCTTTCCGACCGGCGTGGTGCCGGGGTAGCGCAGTTCGGTGAACGCCTCGATGCCCCAGCCGAGCTTGGCATAGTCGATCCGCACGGTGAAGCCCGTGATGACGCCGATCTCCCGCAGGCGGTCGACCCTCCGCTTCACCGCGGCCACCGACAACCCGATCTCGGCGGCCATCTCCGAGAAGGTCCTGCGCCCGTCCTCGCGCAGCAGGCGCAGCAGCCGGTGGTCGATGTCGTCGATCTCCGCCATGGGCACGTCCCTTTCCAACCGCTATCGGCGCAAAGAACAGTAGCGTCGCGGGCGCGATCCTCCATCTTTTTGCGTTTTCACAGCGGCTTACCGCGCGATGCTTGCGCGGAAGCCGCCACCGTTGGTGTGCTGTGGGTCACCCCTCGACCTCAGGAGGTTCGCGTGTCCTCGCCCGTGTACTCACCGGCCGTCTCGCTCGACGACAAGTACGCGGCCGAGAACGGCACCGTGCTGATCTCGGGTGTCCAGGCCCTCGTCCGGCTCACCCTGGAGCAGCGCCGCCTCGACGCCGAGCGCGGCCTGGACACGCGGGTGTTCGTCTCCGGGTATCCCGGCTCGCCGCTGGGTGGCGTCGACCTGGAGATGGCACGGGCCGCGCGGTTCCTGGAGGAGGCGGGGGTGGTGGCCCGGCCCGGCCTCAACGAGGAGCTGGCGGCCACGGCGGTGGCGGGAACGCAGCTGCTCGCGCAGGTGCCGGGCCGCCGGCACGAGGGGGTGACCGGGTTCTGGTACGGGAAGAACCCGGGCCTCGACCGGGCCGCGGACGCGATCCGGCACGGCAACGTCGCCGGCACCGCGCCGCTCGGCGGAGCGGTGGCCTGGATCGGCGACGACCCGGGCAGCAAGTCGTCGACCGTGCCCAGCTCCTGCGAGCCCATGTGCCAGAGCCTGTCGATGCCGCTGCTCGCCCCCGGCTCGGTGGCGGAGGTCGTCGAACTCGGGCTGCACGCGGTGGCGCTGTCGCGGGCCACCGGCCTGTGGGCCGGCCTGAAGATCGTGGCCGACGTCGCCGACGCCTCCGCCACCGTCGATCTCGGGTCGCTGCGCGAGACCATCCGGTCCGGCGTCCCGGTGCCGGACCGCGCCGAGCGGGGGGCGCCGCCCACCCTGGTCGGGCCGGCCTCGCTCGACGCCGAGCACGACATGCTCACCCGCAGGCTCGGCCTGGCCCGCGAGTACGCCCGCGCGCACGGCCTCAACCGGATCACGCACGACGCGCCGGGGGCCACGACGGGCGTGCTCGCGTCCGGCGCCTCCTACGCCGTGGTCCTGCGCGCCCTGGCCGACCTCGGCCTGGACGAGGCCGCGATGGACCACCTCGGCCTGCGGCTGATCCGGCTCGCCATGCCGTTCCCGCTCGCGTACGACGACCTCGCCGCCATGACCGCCGGGCTCGGCCGGGTGCTCGTGGTCGAGGACAAGGTGCCGTTCCTGGAGGGGCACCTCAAGCAGGCGTTGTACGAAACCGGGCAGCGCCCCGACGTCATCGGGCGGGAACTGCTCACGGCGCGCGGCACGCTCGGCGGCGAGGACGTGGCCGGGGCGCTCGCCACCTGCTTCGGTCCCGATCGCCTGCCCCGCCAGGCGGCGATCCTGTCGCCCGCCCCCGCGAGGCGTCGCGTCATGCTCCCTCTGGCCGCCGCCCGCACGCCGTACTTCTGCTCGGGCTGCCCGCACAACGCCTCCACGCGCGCCTCCGACGACACGCTGGTGGGCCCGGGCATCGGCTGCCACGCCATGATCGCCCTGGACGGCGACGGACGCGGCAGGCGGATCGGCATGACGCAGATGGGAGGCGAGGGAGCCCAGTGGTTCGGCCTCGCCCCCTTCACCTCCGACCGTCACTTCACCCAGAACCTCGGCGACGGCACCTTCCACCACTCCGGCTCGCTCGCCGTGCGCGCCGCCGTCGCCGCCGGCGTCTCGATGACGTACAAGCTGCTCTACAACGACGCGGTGGCGATGACCGGCGGGCAGCGCGCCGAGGGCCGCCTCGACGTCCCGGCGCTGACGCGGTGGCTCGCGGTCGAGGGCGTGCGCCGCGTCGTCGTCACCACGCCGGAGCCGGAGACCTACCGGGGCGTGCGGCTGCCGCCGATCGCGTCGGTGCGGCACCGCGACGACCTCCCGGCGGTGGAGAAGGAGCTCGCCGCGATCGACGGGGTGACCGTGCTCATCCACGACGACCGGTGCGCGGCCGAGGAGCGGCGGCTGCGCAAACGCGGAAAACTGCCCACGCCGAAGGCCAGGGTCGTGGTCAACGAGCGTGTGTGCGAGGGCTGCGGCGACTGCGGGGACGCCTCCACCTGCCTGTCGGTGCAGCCGGTGGAGACCGAGTTCGGCCGCAAGACCCGCATCCACCAGGCGTCGTGCAACTCCGACCTGAGCTGCCTCAAGGGCGACTGCCCGTCGTTCCTGCTCGTCGAGCCCCGCTCCGTGGCCTCGCGTACGGTGCCCGAGCCGCCGGTGGCGCTGACCGAGCCGGCGCCGCGGTTCCCGGAGCGCTCGGTGCTGCTGCGGATGCCCGGCATCGGCGGCACCGGAGTGGTCACCGTCTCGCAGATCCTGCAGATGGCCGCCCACCTCGACGGTCTGCACGCCGCCGGGCTGGACCAGACCGGGCTGGCGCAGAAGGGTGGTCCCGTCGTCAGCGACGTGCGCGTGTCCCCGCGCCCGATCGGCGGGTCGGTCCGCGCCGCCCGCGGCACCGCCGACGTCCTCGTCTGCTTCGACGTGCTCACCGCCGCCGCGGACGACACGCTCGCCGTGGCCTCACCCGGCCGTACGGTCGCCGTCGTGAACACCGCGATCGTGCCGACCGCCGCCATGGTCACCGGCCGCGCGGCCCTGTCCGGGCCCGAGGACGCGGTCGCCCGCGTCGCGTCGGCCACCCTGCCCGAGGCCGGCCTCCAGGTGGACGCCGGCGCGCTGTCCGAGGCGTTGTTCGGCGACCACATGCCCGCCAACCTCGTGCTCGTCGGCGCGGCCTACCAGCACGGCTGCATCCCGATCTCGGCCGGGGCGATCGAGCGGGCCATCCGTCTCAACAAGGCGGCGGTGGAGCGGAACCTGGCGGCCTTCCAGTGGGGACGGGCCGCCGTGATCGACCGCGAGGCCGTCTTCCGGGCCGCGATCCCCCCGGCCCCTCCCGCCGTGCCGGTCGACGACGCCGCCCTGCGCGAGGCGGCCGGGACCGGAGCGCTCGAGGAGACGCTCGCGCCGCGGATCGCCGACCTGACCGGCTACCAGAACGCGGCCTACGCCCGTTCGTACGCGCGGGACGTGCGCCGGGTGGCCGCGCTGGCCGCCGAGCGGGCGGGGGAGGAGGCCGGCGCGCGGATCGGGCTCGCGTACGCCCGGGGGCTGCACAAGCTCATGGCGTACAAGGACGAGTACGAGGTCGCCCGGCTGCACCTCGACCCCGTGGAGCGGGCCCGGCGCGAGCGGGAGTTCGGCCCCGGCGCGGCGGTGTCGGTGCTGCTGCATCCGCCGCTGCTGCGGGCGATGGGCCTGAAGCGCAAGATCAGGCTGCGCCGGTCCGCCGGTGTCGTGTTCCGCGGGTTGCGGGCCGCCCGCGTGCTGCGCGGCACCGCTCTGGACGTGTTCGGGCACGCCGCCGTCCGCCGCGTGGAGCGTACGCTGGTCGGGGAGTATCGCGAGCTGGTACGGCGCGCGCTCGAGCGGCTCACCCCGGCGACCGCTCGGACCGTCGCGGAGATCGCCGCATTGCCGGACGTGATCCGCGGCTACGAGGGCATAAAGCTCGCCCGTGTCGCGGAGTTCCGCGACCGCGCGGCGGCCCTGCTCGCCCGGCTGGACGACCCCGCACTGGTGGAGGTGCCGTGACTGTCGACCGTCTGCTGCCCGGGCAGGACGCCCGGGACCTCATCGAGCTGACGCGTGAGATCGCCGACAAGGAACTCGCCCGCCGGGTCGACGAGCACGAGCGGGCCGAGACCTACCCCGAGGGGCTGTTCGCCACGCTCGGCGCGGCCGGGCTCCTCGGCCTGCCCTATCCGGAGGAGTACGGCGGCGGCGGCCAGCCGTACGAGGTGTATCTCCAGGTGATCGAGGAGCTGGCCGCGCGGTGGGCCGCCGTCGCGGTCGCCGTGAGCGTGCACACGCTGTCCTGCTTCCCCGTCGCGACGTACGGCACGCCCGAGCAGCGGGAGCGCTGGCTGCCGGACATGCTCGCCGGGCGGCTGATCGGCGGCTACAGCCTGTCCGAGCCCCAGGCCGGGTCGGACGCGTCGGCCCTGACCTGCAGGGCCGACAAGACGGAGGACGGCTACCGGATCACCGGCACGAAGGCGTGGATCACCCACGGCGGCCGGGCCGGCTTCTATGCGCTGTTCGCCCGGACGGGCGAGGGCAGCCGGGGCGTGTCCTGCTTCCTCGCCCCGGGCGCCGCGGAGGGCCTGACCTTCGGCCGTCCCGAGGAGAAGATGGGCCTGCACGCCATCCCCACCACCACCGCCCACTGGGACGGCGTGCAGATCGAGGCCGGCCGCCTCATCGGCGCGGAGGGCCAGGGCCTGCCCATCGCCTTCGGCGCGCTCGACTCCGGCAGGCTGGGCATCGCCGCCTGCGCCGTCGGCCTCGCCCAGGCCGCGCTCGACGAGGCCGTCGCGTACGCCAAGGAGCGCGAGACGTTCGGCAAGAAGATCATCGACCATCAGGGGCTCGGCTTCCTGCTCGCCGACATGGCCGCGGGCGTGGACTGCGCCCGGGCGACCTACCTCGACGCGGCCCGCCGCCGCGACGCCGGCCTGCCGTACGGCAGGCAGGCCAGCGTCGCCAAGCTGGTCGCGACCGACACCGCGATGCGGGTCACCACCGACGCGGTCCAGGTCTTCGGCGGGTACGGCTACACGCGGGAGTTCCGCGTCGAGCGCTACATGCGCGAGGCGAAGATCATGCAGATCTTCGAGGGCACCAACCAGATCCAGCGGCTCGTCATCAGCCGCCACCTCGCCCGCTGAGGTCTCCCCATCGCATGCCGGCCGGCCGCCCCGGGAATCGGCGCGCCCCGATCGGTGTTCCCTGCCGATCAGAGCGTACCGTTAGGCGGGTTCTGTCCGCTTAATAGCTGTTTGGGGGAATTGTGGCTAAGCCAGTTCTGCAGATCGTCATCGCCAGCACGCGTCCCGGGCGCGTCGGGCTACCGGTGGCGGAGTGGTTCCGCGACCGCGCGGCCGCCCAGGACGCCTTCGAGATCGAGCTCGTCGACCTGGCGGAGGTGAACCTGCCGTTCCTGGACGAGCCGAACCACCCCCGGCTCCGGCAGTACGTCCACCAGCACACCAAGGAGTGGAGCGCGACCGTCGAACGCGGCGACGCGTTCGTGTTCGTCACACCGGAGTACAACTACGGCTTCAACGCCGTCCTGAAGAACGCCCTCGACTACCTGCACCACGAGTGGCAGTACAAACCGGTCGGGTTCGTCAGCTACGGCGGCGTCTCCGCGGGCACGCGGGCCGTGCAGATGCTCAAGCAGGTCGTCACCACGCTGAAGATGGTGCCGGTGTTCGACGCGGTCTCGATCCCCTTCGTCGCCCAGCTCCTCGACGAGGAGGGCCGTCTGCGGCCCAACGACGTCATGAACTCGGCGGCGGACACGATGGTGGCCGAGCTGGAGCGGCTCTCCACCGCGCTGCGGCACCTGCGCCCCGCCGCCTGAGGCTCACCCCGGCAGTGAGCCGGTCACGGGGTCCCGGCGCGTGAGACAGTAGACGCCGCCCGCCGGGTCGCGCATGACGAGCCAGTGCCGCCCCCGCGACACGAGCACCGCGCCGTGCCGCTCGTGCCGTACGCGAGCGGCGTCGGGGTCGGCGCAGGCCAGGTCGACGTGGGCGGACCGGCCGGGCCCTTCGCCGAGCCGCTGCAGGAGGATCCGCACCGGCATCCCCGGCATCGCCAGCACCGTGAACTCGGGCAGCGAGCCCCGGCGCGGGGGCCACCCGGTCAGCGTCGCCCAGAAGGCCACCTCCTCCTCGTACGCGCCGGGGGCGATGTCGAGGCAGACCTGGTCGAGTCGGGTGCCGGCGAAGACGGGCGGCCGCCGCGCCGTCCCCTCCCCGGGGACGAGACAGAACGCCCTGCCCTCCGGGGAGCGCAGCACGGCCCAGTCGCCGTGGTCGTCGGCGACGGCGGCGCCGAGCGCCAGGGCCCGGGCCATCGAGGCGCGGACGTCGTCCACCTCCAGATCGAGGTGGGCGCCGCCCCCGTCGCTCACGGCCTGGATCTTCAGGCAGGCGTCGCCGGTCTCCGGCAGCAGCGTGGCGAACTCCCCGTCGCCGCCCCGCCGCGGCGACAGGCGCGTGCCGGTGACGGCCGTCCAGAACGCGGCGGCTTCCTCGAACCGCTCCACGGGCCTGTCGATGAAGGCCAGCACGCGGCGCACCGCCATCAGGGAGCCCCCTCGAACAGCGGAAGCAGCGCCTCGGCCAGGTCCGCCGGGGTGCGGTAGACGACTCCGGTCATGCCGAGCGCCCTCGCCGCGTCGACGTTCTCGGTCCGGTCGTCGACGAACAGGCAACGCGGGGCGGGGACACCGGCGCGGCCGGCGGCGATCTCGAAGATCCGCGGGTCGGGCTTGGCGACCCCCACGTCGTAGCTGCTGACGACGTGGTCGAAGGCGTCGTGCAGCTCCAGCTCACGCAGGTGGGCGGCCAGCTCCGATGTGGCGTTGCTGACGAGCACGACGGGGACGCGGGCGCGGGCCCGCGTGAGCAGCGCGAGCACCTCCTCGTCCGCCCACGTGCGGGCCGCCAGCCAGTCGGCGGTCAGCGCGCTCGCCCGCGCGGGCGAGCCCACCAGCTCGGCGAGGACGGGAACGGCCGACGCCAGCCACTCCTCGCGGGTCACCAGCCCGGTCAGGGCCGGGACCACCAGCGCCGACCCGCCGGTCACCCGCGCCACCGTCCCCGGCTCCACCCCGTACGCCCGCTCGGCCTCCGCCTGCTGCTCAGCGTCCTGGAATTTCACGACACCGTCGAAATCGCACAGCACCGCGTCGAAGGGTTTGACCGCCACGCTCCGAGCCTACGACCCGAGCCCCTCGTACAGCGCGATGTGCCGCTCCGCGGCGGCCGGCCAGGTGTGGCGTGCGGCGAGCTCCCGGCCCGCCGCGCGCCTGCCGGGATCGGCATAGTCGAGGGCGTGGGCGAGCTCGGCGGCGAGGGCGCCGGGGGTGGCGGCGAAGCGCGCGGCGGAGCCGAAGACCTCGCGCAGGACGGGCAGGTCGCGCGCCACCACGGGGACGCCCGCCGCCAGGGCCTCCATCGCGGCGAGCCCGAAGCCCTCCTTCACCGAGGGGAAGGCGAAGGCGCCCGCGCCCGCCACGAGCGGCGGCAGGTCCGCGTCGGAGACCGGGCCGAGCACCGCCGGCTCGACGCGGAGTTCGGCCGCCCGGGCCTCCCACCGCGCGCGGTAGTCGCGGTAGTCGAAGAGCGTCTCACCGCCGGCGATCACCAGGCGGACGTCGGGACGCGCCTCCCGCAGCAGCGCGTACGCCTCCAGCAGGTCGAGCGAGCCCTTGCGCGGCTCGATGCCGCCGACCGTCAGGACGTACGTCCCGAGCCGCCGGCGCCACATCCGGGTGGCGACCGGATCGGCGGACGCGAAGCGGTCGTACGCGACGCCGTTGGGGATCACCGCCGCCGTGACGCCCCACCCGGCCGCGAGCTCGGCCGCCACCGACTCCGACACGCAGACGTGCGCGTACGGCGTGACGATGGCGCGCTCGTGGCAGGCGGCCAGCTCGGGCGTGGTGAAGTGGTCGACGTGATGGACGGTCCGGACGCACCGGCCGGCCGCGTTGGCGCTGATGCAGTCCTGGGCGTGCACGACGTCGTAGGACGCCGCCTCCGGTGCGAACGCCCTGCGCAGCACCGCGATCGACCGCAGCACGCGCGGGCCGACCCCCTCCCCGGGGATGCCGGGGAACGGCACGACGCGCAGCCGCACGGCCGGGTCGACCGGGCGGAAGAACCCCGAGTCGCCGCCCCGGCCGAGCGTCCACACCGTCACGCGCTGTCCCGCCGCCGCGAGCGCCTCGGCGAGAGCGAGGGTGTGCACGACCCCGCCGCGGGGCTTGGTCGAGTAACTGAGCAGCGCGATTCTCACCCGCGTGCCTCCCGGTAGACGCCGGCCCTGCGCTCGCGGAGGTGGTGGAGGATCCGCCGGGCGCGCTCGATCTCGGCCGCGACGTCGAGCTCGGCCACGGCCAGCCCGGCCTTCGACCAGGTGCGGGCGAGCACGTCGCCGCCGGGGCCGACGACCTTGGCCTGGCCCAGGAACCGCATGCCGCCCATCACGCCGGTCTGGTTGGAGGAGGCGAGCACGACCTGGTTCTCGGCGGCCCGCGCCTGGTCGTACAGGTCGAAGAGCCGCGACTGCCGGTCCTGGGCCATCCGGGGCGCGCGGTCGGTGACGCTGGCGGGCCACGCCGACAGACACGCCAGGATCTGCGCGCCGTCGAGCGCGAGGCTGCGGGCCGACTCCGGGAAGGTCTTGTCGTAGTCGATCAGCATGCCGATCCGCCCGGCCGGGGTGTCGAAGGCGTCGAACCGGTCACCCGGGCCGTAGGCCGCGGTCTCGCCGGCGGGCAGGTGCACCTTGCGGTGCAGGCCGAGCACCCCGTCGCCGCTGACGCACGCGGCCGCGTTGTAGCGGACGTCGCCGCCGTCCTCGCAGAAGCCGACGCACACCACCATCTCGGCGGCCAGCGCCGCCACCCGCGCGATCACCGGGTCGTCCGGCTTCAGCGCGGGCGGCAGCGCGTCGGGGTCCGGCCGGCGCAGGTCGGCGAGGTAGCCGCCGAGCGCGGCGTCGGGCAGCACGAGCAGCCGCGCGCCCGCGGCGCGGGCGTCGCCGATCAGTTTGGCGATGCGGGCCAGGTCGAAGGCGAGGTCGCGGCCGAAGTGGGCGGCCGCCGCGGCGATCCGCAGGAGGCTCATGTCTCGGACGCCGCCCCGTACGTCTCCGGCCGGCGGTCGCGCAGGTGACCCATCGACCGGCGCGCGGTCTCCAGCGCCCGCGGCACGTCGATCTCGGCGACCGCCGTGCCGGGCCCGACGCCCGTCGCCGAGACGATCTCGCCACCGGGGTCCACGACCTTCGCGCTGCCGACGAAGCGCAGCGACCCGAACGTGCCCGCCTGGTTGGCCGACAGCCACACGATCTGGTTCTCCAGCGCCCGGGCCCGGTCGAACAGGTCGAAGCGCCGCTTCCAGCGGTCACGCTCCAGGTCCCGCGCCGCGTTGGTGCGCGAGCCGGGCCAGGCCGACACGCACACCCCGATCTGCGCGCCGTCGAGGGCCAGCGCGCGGGCGGACTCCGGGAACGCCTTGTCGTAGCAGATCATCATGCCGATCCTGCCGACCGGCGTGTCGAAGGCGCGGAAGCCGTCGCCCGAGGCGTAGCTGGCGTTCTCGCCGAGCGGCTGGTGGACCTTGCGGTGGTTGCCCAGCACGCCGTCGCCGCTGACGCACACCACGCTGTTGTAGCGGGCGTCGCCGCCGTCCTCGCAGTAGCCCGCGACCACGACCATGTCGCCGGCCAGCGCGGCCAGCCGCCGGATCTCGGGACCGTCCACGGCGAGCGCGGGCGGCCCGGCGTCCGCCGCGTCGCCGTCCAGGCTGAGCAGGTAACCGCCGAGGCACGCCTCGGGCAGCGCGAGGAGCCGCACGTCCTCGTTGCGGGCCTCCTTGACGAGGCGTTCGGCGATCGCGAAGTCCTCCTCGAGGTCGCGGCCGAACCCGGCGGACACCGCCGCCATGCGCAGGGCGCTCACGCGGTCCCCAATCCGGTCACCGGGCCGCCGACGGCCTCCGTGACCTGTCCGTCGGGCCAGCGCAACGAGACGCCCCGGCCGGTGGTCAGCTCCCCGCACACCGCCGAGACGGCCGGTCCCGCCGGAGGCGCCGGCGCGCCCGGCTCGTCCGCCGTGAGCATCGCGAAGCCGGGGAAGCAGGTGAGCCAGTCGCCCATGGAGGCGGCGGCCGGGCGCGGCACCGCGGCCACGTGCAGCACGGCCGCGCAGCCGCTCGCCTCGGCCAGCATGCCGAGCGTGCCGGCGATCCCGGCCATCGACACGTCCTTGGCGGCGGCGGGCGCGCCGGCCGCGACCGCGCCGAGCATCGCGCGCAGCTCGCCGGTACGCCGGGAGGTGGTGGAGTCCCATTGGCGGCCCCGGTATCCGGCCCGCCAGCCGCCGCCGAGGTCCGCGGTGAGGCGCACGGCATGACCCGGGCGCCCGCCGCCCCCCGGCACGGGACGCGCGGCGCGGCCGAGCGCCGTCACCGACAGCGCGGCCGGCACCCCGAGCTGCGTGTGCCCGCCGAGCACCGGCACCCCGTACGCGCGGGCGGCCCGCGCGAGGCCGTCCAGCACCCGGGCGGCGTGCGCGGCGTCGGGGGCGGCGAGCGCGTCGAGCAGCCCCGCCGGAGCGGCGCCCATCGCGGCCAGGTCGTTGAGGTTGACCAGGACGGAGCACCACCCGGCCCACTCCGGGTCGCGTTCGACCATGGACGGCACGATCGCGTCGCAGGCGGCGACGACGTCACTGCCGGGCACCGGTGCTCCGTCGTCGCCGGTGAAGCCCGGGCCCCCGAGGGCGTGCGCGGCCTGCCCGGCGAGGGCGGCGAGCAGCGGGCCGAGCGCCGACTTCGCCGCCGCGGCCTGGGCCGCGATCCGGCCGATCGGGTGGCGCATCAGCACGTGCGGCGCGCCGGCGACCGTCACCGGCCGCACCCGCGTCCAGCCCAGGCGGCGGAAGAACGCCTCGGCCCCGGCCCGCACGGTCGCCTCGAACCGCAGCACGCCCTCCGCCTCGGCGCGGGCGCAGGCGGCCCGCACCAGCGCCGCCCCGGCGCCGCCGACGCCGCGCGCGGCGGGCGCCACGACCAGGCGCCCGCCCGTCCACCAGCCGATGTCGGGGCCGTCGCAGGCGGGCCCGAGGCGCACGCCGCCGACGACCGTGCCCGCCGGGTCCCTGGCGACCAGCGTGACCGTGCGGGGGTCGTCGTCCCTGTCGTCGAGGTCGTGCCCGTCGAACAGCCCCTGCTCCCGGACGAACGCCTCGTGCCGCAGCCGCCGGTAGGCGCGCAGCGCCGTGGTGTCCGCGGCCTGCTCGATCCGCAGGCCGGGCCGGCGGGCCAGCGTGCTGTGGTCGCCGAGCAGCGCGAGGATGTCGGGCGGATCGGCCGGTGCCGGGGCCCGCGTGCTCCCGTCGAGGTACATCGGCGCCTCACCCGCCCGCCGCGCTCAGCACGCCGCACGCCCCGCAGGCCGCGCAGCCCGCCCCCTGGTCGGCGCCGCGCATGCCGGCCGCGCGCAGCAGCGCCGCCACGCCCTCGGTGACGTACGTCAGCAGGGCGGCGCCGGGCGCCTCGATGCCGTCGCGGGCGGCGAGCGTGCCCCGCATCGGGCGGAACGGGACCACGAAGGGGTAGACGCCGCGCCGGATGAGCCGGCCCGCGCCCGCGATCAGCTCGTCGGGGTCCTCGCCCAGTCCCACCAGCAGGTACGTCGAGACGCGGTTGTGCCCGAAGACCCGCACCGCCTCGTCCCAGGCGGCCTCGTACTCGGCGAGCGGCACCGACGACTTGCCCGGCATCCAGCGCCGCCGGACCTCCTCGTCCAGCGACTCCACGTGGATGCCGATCGCGGTGGCCCCTGCCTCGCGCAGCGCGCCGATCCAGGCCAGGTCGCCCGGCGGTTCGCACTGCACCTGGATCGGCAGGTGCGGGACGGCGTCCAGCACGGCGCGCACGCACCGTACCAGAGCGCGCGCCCCACGATCGGGGCCGGTGGTCGTGCCGGTGGTCATCACCATCTGCCGTACGCCGTCGAGCCGCACCGCCGCCTCCGCCACCTCGGCGAGCTGGGCGGGCGTCTTGGCGGCGACCGTGGCGCCCGACCGCAGCGACTCCTCGATGGTGCAGAAACGGCAGCGGTCGGCCTCGCCGTACCGGACGCACGTCTGCACGACGGTCGTGGCGAGCACGTCCGCGCCGTGCAGCCGGGCGATCTTCTCGTAGGGCACGCCGTCGGCGGTGGTCAGGTCGTAGAACCTCGGCCGTCGCACGGGCACCAGGGAGACCCCGGTGTCCTGCTCGCCGACCCAGACCGTGCCGTCGCGCACCGTGTAAGGGCTGCCGGGATCGACGGGCAGCGCCGCGCCGGCGCCGTCGACGAGGACGTGGCCGTCGCCGCTGGGTCCCGCGCCGTCCGGCCGCCGTACGGGCGTGTCGAAGGCCACGCCGCGCAGGGCCAGCTCGGCACGGGTCATGATCCGCAGATCGACGGTCACGGCACTACAGCTGGTAGGTGGAGTTGATGACGGCGCCCTTGCGGGCGTAGTGGATCAGCGCGTCCTGCACGTCCAGCGGGTGTGTCGGGATCACGCCCTCGATGAGGTCCTCCTCGCGGGCGCCGTGCAGGGACAGGCCGAACCGGCAGCAGTAGACCTTCCCGCCTTCGGCGATGAACGTCTTGAGCTGGTTGTTGATGTTGTGCTCGCCCGGGAACGCCGAGTTGCCGGTCGTCGGGAAGCCGCGGGTGGCCAGGCAGTTCAGCGAGCCCGGGCCGTAGAAGTAGATCGCGGTCTCGAAGCCCTTGCGCAGCGCCCGGGTGGCCTGCAGCACGGCGACGAAGCTGACGGACGACTCGTGCGCGATGCCGTGGACGAGCGTGAAGTACGACTCGCCGTTCTCGGCCTTGTAGTCGGGGAAGACCTTGGTGCTGCCGTAGATGCTGGAGCCCTCGGGCAGGGACGGGTGGGGGATCTCCTCGATGCTCTTCTTCTCGAGGTCGGTCATGTCGACGGACATCTGCTGCTCCTTCGGGTAGAGGTGGGTCAGTCGTAGAGGGAGGCGAAGGTGTCGTGGAAGACGAGCGCGCCCAGCTCGCCGTCCCCGGCCGCGGCGCGCATCCGGGCGTGCTCGCCCGCGAAGTCGCCCCACGGCTGGTCGCTGGCGAACAGCACGCGATCGTGCCCGAAGCCGCGCCGCTCGATCTCCCGGGCCAGCCAGTAGGGCGCGAATCCGATGGCCCAGGACAGGTCGGTGTAGACGCGCTTTCCGGCCGCGATCCAGTCGAAGAACCGGGAGCCGGTCAGTTTGATGTGACCGCTCATCCCGCCGCCGAAGTGCACGAGGTGCACCGGCACCCGGTCGGCGTACCACTCGACCAGGTGCCCGACCTCGTCGACGTCCGAGGCGGCGCCGGGGGAGGTGTGGACGTGGACGACCAGGCCGTGGCGTTCGGCCGCGGCGAAGATCCGGTCGAGTCCCGGACGGCAGGCGGGGTCGGCGGGGCGCCCGCCGAGCAGGAAGCTCAGCTTCAGCGCCCGGACGCCCCGCTCGCCCGCCAGGCCGAGGGCGCGGGCGGTGCGTTCCTCGTCGCGGGGCAGCGGCGAGACCCACAGCCCGGCCCGGATCCGGTCGTCGGCCTGCGCGGCCTCCAGGACGAGGTCGTTGAGCGCGAAGGCGACCGCCGGGTCCGGCACGCCGTAGTTGGGCAGCACCAGCGCACGCTCCGTGCCCTCCGCGTCGAGGTCGGCGATCAGCTGCCTGACCGTGGCACGCGCGGTGACGTCGGGGTTCACCGCGGGGCCGCCGTAGAAGGGATGTGCGGGCAGCACGCCGATGTGGCGATGCGCGTCGAAGACCATGCCGCGGACCATGGGGCTCACCCGACCGGGAGCGCGGGGGCGAGATCGAGGGGCGCGCCGGTCAGCGTGCCGCACACGTCGGCGAGCCGCCGGGACGCCTCGATGTGGCCGGCCAGGAACTCGGCGTCCCGGCCCACCGCCTCGAACCGGCCGGAGCCCCAGGTGTGCTGCCAGGGCAGCCCGAGGAAGTAGAGCCCGGGACAGCTCGTGACGCCGCGCCAGTGCATCGGATAGCCCCGGCCGTCGAAGGCGGGGATCTCGATCCAGCGGTGGTCGCGGGTGAACCCGGTCGCCCAGACGACCGAGGTGATCCCGGCCGCCGCCAGGTCGAGGGCGCGTACCGGCTCGCCCGGTTCCCAGACCGGCACGTAGCGGGGCTCGGCGGGAGCGTCGAGGCCGCGCGCCGCGATGTACGCGTCGATGGCGTCCTTGATCCCCTCGGCCACGGCGTCGGCGCGGTCGAGGTTGTCCTTGAGATCGCCGGCGAACTCCAGCGTCGTGCCGGTCACGCCGGTCAGCCGGCCGTACACGCGCATCCCGTCGCGGGCGAAGGCCCGCAGGTCGATGTCGCGCCCGCCGTCGCGCCCGGTGACGTAGTGGTTGGCCCGCAGGCGTACGGCGTCCGCGTCGTCGTACTCGTCGATGCTCCTGGCGTAGTGGCCCATGTCGTGCAGCCACGCCACGCAGTCCCTGCCCCGGTAGAAACGGGCGACCCGGGGCGCGGTCCCGACGGCGAGGTGGACCCGGCGCCCGGCCAGATGCAGGTCCTCGGCGATCTGACAGCCCGACTGACCGGTGCCGATCACGAGGACCGCGCCTCCGGGAAGCTGCGCGGGACGGCGGTACCGCGAGGAGTGGATCTGTGCGATCCCCGCGGGCAGTCGTTCGGCCAGCCGGGGGACGGCGGCCGCGTGGTAGGGGCCGGTGGCCACCACGACCTGGTCGGCGGTGAGGTCCCCGGCGCTGGTCGCGAGCTCGAACGTCCCGCTCGCGGCCCTGCGTAAGCGGGTGACGCGCACGCCCTCGGCGAGCGGGGGACCGAAGGAGGCGGCGTACTCCTCCAGATAGCGGACGATCTCCTCGCGGACCATGAAACCGTCGGGGTCGGGGCCGCGGTAGGGGAAGCCCGGCAGGTCGCACTGCCAGTTGGGGGTCACCAGGCAGAAGGAGTCCCAGCGGCGTTCGCGCCACTCGTGGCCGACCCGCCGCGCCTCGATGACGACGTGTTCGATGCCGCGCCGGCCCAGGCAGTGGCTGACCGACAGCCCGGCCTGGCCGCCGCCGACGACCGCGACGGGGTAATGCGCCCCGGCGATCCGCGGTGTGCTGGTTTCCGCCACCGATTCCATGACGGACACTTCAGTGCGGCGGGGTTTCCGGACCGCGGCATCCGGAATAAAAACCCGTTACCGCCGCGTCACCGTCCGTGATCTCCTTGAGTGAGTCAGGTGATGAGGCGGTGGCCGCCGGGGCTCACGGAGTTCAGGAACAGCCGGTCGGCTCCGGGGAGGGAGGCCAGTCGCAGCAGCCAGTCGCGGGCCAAGATGCGCAGGCGGCTGGACGGCGCCATCCAGGGGAGGAACCGCCGGCCGAACGACTGGACGTCGGCGACGACCGGCCGCATGCGTGCGGCGTACCGGTCGAGGGCGGGAGCCAGGTCGCCCGCGGGGGCCGTGCGGAGCTCGCCGGCGAGCACCCACGCCGCCGCGATCGCGAGGGACGCGCCGTGCCCGGCGAACAGGGAGACCGCCCCACAGGCGTCGCCGAGCAGGACCACCCGGCCGCTGCTCCATCGTGGGGCCTCGACCTGCGTCACCTGGTCGTAGTAGAGCTCGGGCGGCCGCGGGCACCTGCCCAGCACCTCGGGCAGGATCCAGCCGAGGCCGCCGAAGTGGCGGCGCAGCGAGGCGGCCGGGTCGGCGGGAACGGCGGGATCGGGTTCGCGGCGCAGGAACAACAGGGCGAGCCGGTCCCCGCCCACGGCGTAGGCTCCGGCCATGAGACCGGGCACGGTCAGCATCCGGTAGCGCGCGCCGACCCGCCGGCTGAGGTCCTCGTCCTCGACCACGTACGCGGCCACGTGATGGCCGAGGTAGCGGATGAAGCGGTCCTCGGGACCGAAGACCAGCTCCCTGACCCGTGAGTGCACGCCGTCGGCGCCGACCAGCAGGTCCACCTCGTGGCGGCTGCCGTCGGTGAGCTCGACGCGGACGCCTCCGTCCCCCTGGGTGACGGCCGCGACCGTCGTGCCGTACCGGACCGGCGCGCGCACCCGCTCGGCGAGCACGCGGGCGAGGTCGCCCCGCAGCAGGCTGACCACATCGGCGAATCCCGCCTCGACTGCGAGACGGCTGGTCTGCCGTCCGGCGCCGTCGACGTAGCCGATCTCGTGGACGGGGTGGCGGACCTCCTCCAGCCGGGGGCGCAGGCCCATCCGCCCGGCCGCCTCCAGCCCGGGGCCGTAGAAGTCGATCATGTATCCGCCCTCGCGGAACGCCGGTGCGCGCTCGGCCAGTTCGACGTCCCAGCCCGCGCGTTCCAGGTGCCATGCCAGGGCGGTCCCGGCTATCCCGGCGCCGCAGACGATCGCTTTCATGTGCTTCGTCCCTTCTCGTGTCCGCTGGTACGCACCATCGCCCGCAGCGGTCCGGCCAGGGCGGTGAGGTCGAGAGCGGGGTCGAGACCGCGGTGGAGCACCAGGCCGTCCACCGCCGCGACGAGGACCGCGGCGGCCGCCTCGGCGTCGCCGGCGTGCCCGCTGTCACGCAGCCAGGCGGCGACGCGGGCGCGGGACTCGGCGACGATCTCCTGCAACCGCTCGCGGAGCTCCGGCAGCCGGGCGGCCGCGAGGTACATCTCCACGATCAGCAGCGAGGCGGGATCGGTCCCCGTGTATCGGGACAGCTCGCCCAGCAGCCACTCGACACCGGTCTCGGGGCCGGGCTGCTCCGTCAGCCGCCCGGTCAGCTCCTCCAGCATCCCGCGCGCGGCGCCGGTCGAGGCCGAGATCAGCAGGTCGGTCAGCGACGCGAAGTGATAGTGCACGACCCCGGGGGCGACCCCGGCGCGCTCGGCCACCATTCGCGTGCTGACGCCACCCCAGCCGACCTCGGCGATCAGGGCCGCCGCCGCGCCGAGCAGCCGCTGCCGCGTGGTCCTGCCCCGGTCCGCGGACGCCTCCGCCATCTCCTGCATGCTCCCCTCGGTCGCGTACGACCGCCTTTGGTCCGACGTCTTGGTCGAACGCCTTGGACGATTGCCCAAAAAGCGTATCCGGGACATGAGGTCGCTGTCACTGGGGATGGCCGGATACGTACGGCAGACCAGGGCGCCGAGGGGAGTGACGGATCATGATGCCGAGGGCTCCGGCGCCGTGATCGGCACGGTCGTTCTCGGCCTCGCGGCGGCGGCGCTCCTCGGGCTGGGCTGGGTCGCGCAGCAGCACGTCGCCTACACCGAGCCGCTGGGCGAGATGCTGCACGTCCGGCTGCTGTTCGACCTGGCGCGCAAGCCGATCTGGCTGGCCGGGATCGCCTCGATGGTCGGCGGGCAGGTTCTCGGAGGGCTGGCCCTGCGGGGCGCCGACGTGGCCTCGGTGGAGCCGCTCCTGGCGACCAACCTCATCTTCGCCCTCGTCTCGGCGGCCCTGATCTATAAGGAGCGCCTGGGCGCCGCGGAGTGGGTGGGGGCGGTGCTGGTCAGCGGCGGCGTCGCCGTCTTCCTCCTGGCCGGGCGACCTCACGGCGGCGGGATGCCGGCGTCGGACACCATGCTCTGGGCCGCGGTGCTCATCGTGGCGGGAGTGGCCGCGGGCATGGTAGCGGTGGCGCTGCGGATGCCCCTGCAGGTCAAGGCGATGCTGCTCGCCGGGGCGGCGGGGGCGTTGTACGGCCTCCAGGACGCGCTGACCCGCGGGTCCCTGCTGACCCTGGCGCGGGGACCGGCCGTGCTGTTCACCTCCTGGCAGCCCTACCTGCTGCCCGTGATCGCCGCGACCGGCATCCTGCTGAACCAGAGCGCCTTCGACGCCGCGCCGCTGCGGATCTCGCTGCCCGCCACCACCGCGACCGAGCCGATCATCGGCATCGTCCTGGGAGTGGCGATCTTCGGCGAGCGGCTGCACGTCGATCCGCCGGCCCTCGCGGGCGCGGTCGGCGGTCTGGTGGCGCTCGTGGCGGGCATCGTCATCCTCGGCCGCTCGCCGTTCCTGGCGAAGTCGGAGCAGGGGCAGAACGCCCCTCCCGCCAGGAGGTGACCGGCACGGCAGGATGAAACGTGCACGATGCTCCCCCTGGCCGTCGCCGTGAAACACGAGGTCGGGAGCGTGCACGTCTTGACCGTAGTTGGTCGAGTAGTCAAACATATATCGGTGAACTAGCATCGCGCGTCAGGGAGCGCTCCCCATCTCGCCCGGAACCCCCCACCGGAAGATGGAGACCCAACAGTGCACGCGCATTCACATTCCCGGCTCCGCCGCTGGGCCCTGCGCCTCACGGCCCTGCTCACCGCGTCGATCACCTGCCTGGTCACCTGGGCGGGCGCGGCCTCCGCCCACGGCTCGATCGTGGACCCGGCCTCCCGCAACTACGGCTGCTGGCAGCGCTGGGGCAGCGACTTCCAGAACCCGTCCATGGCCCAGCAGGACCCGATGTGCTGGCAGGCGTGGCAGGCCGACACCACCGCCATGTGGAACTGGAACGGGCTCTATCGCATGAACCTCGGCGGCAACTTCCAGTCCGCGATCCCGAACGGCCAGCTGTGCAGCGGCGGCCACACGGAGAACGGCCGGTACAACGCCATGGACGTCCCCGGCGCGTGGAAGGCGACCGGCGTCCGCGGCAACTTCACGATCAAACTGTGGGACCAGGCCGGGCACGGGGCCGACTACCTGCTCGTCTACGTCACCAAGCAGGGCTTCGACCCGACCCGGCAGGCGGTCGGCTGGAACGACCTGCAGCTGCTCACCAAGACCGGCAGGTACGCCCCCGGGCAGTACTACTCGGTCAACCTCAGCACCTCGGGCCGCAGCGGCCGGGCCGTGGTCTACACGATCTGGCAGGCCTCGCACATGGACCAGACGTTCTTCTTCTGCAGCGACGTGAACTTCACGGGCTGACCACCACATGACGGGGCCCCGCCGGACGATCGGCGTCCGGCGGGGCCCGCGCGTTCGGCTACCGCGTACGGATCACTGGGCGGGCACGCCGTGCGCCGCGCCGGCGTGGGCCGCGGGGGCGGCGATGGTGCGTGCGGCCGCCGCGGTGGTGCGGTTGTCCGGACCGGGCAGGTCCCGGCTGAAGGCGTAGACCACGGCGGCGGTGGCGATCGCGCCGGTGTTCAGGGCGAGCGCCTTGTCGTTGATGTTGGCGATCGTGTCGCACGCCTGGTGGTAGCAGGAGTCGTACGCCTCGCCGGCGGTGCCGCCGAACAACGCCTGCTCCTCCGGCGTCTTGACGCCCTCGGCGCCGGTGAACAGGCCGCCGGACGGGATGCCCGCCGCGATGAAGGCGCCGTAGTCCGACCGTCCGTCGAAGTCGGTGCCCACGTGGCCCTGGCGGAGCGTGTCGAAGTACTTCTCGAAGAGCTTCTCGATCTCGTCGGAGCCCGCGGGGCCGGGGCCGGAGCCGGTGGCGTCGGAGTCGTCGCCGTCGTAGATCTTCAGCGCGTAGTTCGGGGAGCCGACCATGTCGAAGTTCAGGTACAGCTTGATCCTGGCCTGCTCCTCGGCGGACAGGTTCGCGACGTAGTGCTCGGAGCCGAGCGTGCCGAACTCCTCGGCGCTCCAGAAGGAGAAGCGCAGCTTGTTCCTGGTCGGGATCTTGCCGAGCGCGGAGGCGACCTCCAGGATCGCGGCGCTGCCGGAGCCGTTGTCGTTGATGCCCGGTCCCGGGACCACGCTGTCCAGGTGCGCCCCGAGCTGCACCACCTTGTTCGGGTCGCCCCAGCGGGAGTCGGCGATGATGTTGTGCGTGGGCCGCATCTCGCTGGCCGTGTCGGTCTTCACCCGCACGGACGTCCCCGTGGCGGCCAGTTCCTGGCCGACCGCGAAGCTCACGCCCACGACGGGGACGTGCACGGTGGGCTCGCCCAAAGTGCCCTGCAGGGTGGCCGTCCGCCCGGCCTGGCCCTCGTTCATGATGATCACGGCGGCGGCGCCGGCGGCCTGCGCGTTCTCGGCCTTCACCTGGAAGGTGCAGGTGCCGCGCTGCACCAGCGCGACCGCGCCGGCCGGGAAGCCGGCGAAGTCGGCGGCCTCGCAGCCGGAGGTCGACGTGTTGGCCTCCGCTCCCGGCGGCAGCACGAGATCGACGCCCCGGACGGCCGCCGTGACGTCGCCCGACCCGGAGTAGGTCATCGTGGCGAAGTCGCCGACGGTGCTGCCGTCGGGCGGGGTGGGAGTGTACGTCTTGGCGGAGGGCGCGGTGCGCTGCAGGACGGCGGTGGAGTTCTCCTTGAAGAACGGGAAGTCGAACTGCTGCAGGGTCACCTTGTAGCCGGCCTTCTTCAGCACTCCGGCGACGTAGTCGCGGGAGGCCGCGAAGCCCGGAGTGCCGGCGGCACGGGTGCCGCCGTTGGCGTTCGCGATGTCCTGCAGTGTGCGCAGGTGCTTCTTCACCGCGGACGCGACCACGGTCTGCGCGATCCGCGCCGGATCGGGGTCGGCGTTGGCCGGCGCGGCCGGCAGGAGGGGAAGCACGAGGGCGGACGCCGCGGTGGCGACGACGGCCCGCATGCCGAGCGAGGCGCGCATTGGGCTCTCCTTCGGGTCCAATGACGGTCCGAACGGTTCCGGTTCTCAGGCCCCCCGATGGACACTGATCGGGAACCTAACCGGGATTGACCGATCGTGGAAGGCCCTGTTTTCTGGCCCGCCGGGGTATTGCGCGGGCCCGCTCCCTCGTCGTACGCCGAGCCGTAAGCCGGCTCAGCGGTCGGACTCGGATGCCCAGGACTCGGATGCCCAGTCGAGCAGCCTCTCGGCGGTGTCCCAGCGGCGGCCGGCGACGTCCTCGCCGAGGATGATCCCGATCAGGCGGCGGCCTCCCCGGTCGGCCGCGAAGGCCAGGCAGAACCCGGCGGCGTTCGTGGACCCGGTCTTCACGCCGATGGCGCCCGGCAGGCCGAGCATGTGGTTGGTGTTGTACCAGTCGTACCGGCCGTCCTCGGTCGCGTGGTGGCGCGTCGAGGTGATCTCGGTGAACACGGGGTTCCGGAGCGCGATCTCCGCGAGCCTGGCCTGGTCGCGGGCGGTGGAGTAGCCGTCGCCGCGGGAGGTCGGGAGTCCGTCGGCGTTGACGTAGAGGGTGTCGTGCAGGCCGAGTTCGCGTGCGGTGGCGTTCATCTTGTCCACGAAGCCGGGCACCCCGGGGCCGTACGCGCGGGCCAGGGCGTGCGCGGCGTCCGCGCCGGAGGGGAGCATCAACGCGTACAGCAGGTCGCCGACCGGCAGGGTGTCGCCGGGTTCGAGGTCGGCCGTCGTGCCGTCGTTGTTCCAGGCGTACTCGAGGTCCTCGCGCTTGACCTTGACCTCGTCGTCGAGGTTCGCCTCCCGCAGCACGATGTACGCGGTCATGATCTTGGTCAGGCTCGCGACCGGCATGCGCTTGCCGGCGTTCTTGTCCAGCAGGTCCTGCCCGGCCGTGGCGTCCCAGAGATAGACGGCCCGCCCGTGCACCCGCGGCGGCGCGTACGCCTGCCCGGAAACGTGCTGCGCCACGCCGGGAGAGGCCAGGGCGGGAGCGGCGAGAACCGGTGACGCCACCCCCGTGACCAGGGCAATGGCGGTCATGGAAACACCAAGAGAAAGCTTTCGGGCGAACATGCGAATCAGCGTGCCATGACTATTCGGGCTTATCGGGCGAAAATTCGCAAAATGTCAGCAAAGCGCACTAACGTATGTGATATGGGAGGTTTAGTGAGGCGCTGCGGGTGATCGGGCGTGACCTGCCCGGTTCCGCTGACCGGGATCACGCTCCGCCCGCCGTGGGACGGGGGGACACGATGACGCCGACACCCCCGACACGAGGACGAGAGAGCGCATGGGAACTCCGGTCATCGTCGACGCCGCGCGGACGCCGTTCGGGCGCCGGGGCGGGTGGCTCTCGGGGCTG
>NZ_JBFAOO010000082.1:0-31708 GCF_040675265.1 Microbispora sp. NPDC049633 | reverse complement strand
TGGTAGCCCTTGAGCCGCGCCGCGACCGCGTTCAGCAGGTGCGTCTTCCCGATGCCGGGCTCGCCGAGGACGAGGACGGTCCGCGGCGTCTTCGACAGGGCCGACACCACCTGACCGAGTGTGCCCGCGCGGCCTTCCCCGGCGGCCGATACGTCCACGACTGGCCGTCACTCCCTTCGCATCCGTCCCGCTGGTGTCTCCTAGGACGCGGCGGAAAGGTTGAACGTTCACACGAAATGTGACGTGCTCCGCAAGTGATCGCAAGGGGATCGATGCATCAAGATTCGAACACGGCGACGGCGGCGGCGGTCAGCCTCTCCTCGACCACCTCTTCGGGCACGTCCATGGTCTTCACCACCCCGGACTGCACCGCGCCGAGGGCGGCCCAGGCGCGTACGCGCGTGCCGGGGGAGGGGTCCGGCCCGGCCAGGCGGGCGAACAACTCCCGGCCGAACTCCCTGATCGCCTCGCCGGGCGATCCGGGAGGGGCGCTGTCGGCGGCGCCGATGTCCTCGGTGAGCAATCGGATCACAGCGCGGTGCCGTACGGCGAACGCCGCGAACGCCCGCAGGAACTCCCGGTGCCCGGGGAACCGGGCGCCGAGCAGCGCGAGCAGGTCGTCGGCCGCCGGGGCGATGATCTCGGCAGCCAGCCGGTCCTTGGGATGGAAGTGGTAGGCGACCGCCGTCTTGGTCAGGCCGACCGCCGCCGCGATGTCGGCGAGCGACACGGCGGCGTACCCGCGCTCGGCGAACAGGTCGCGGGCCGCGGCCAGGATCCGGGACCGGGTCGCGTTCCCCTGGTCGAGTGTGGTCATCGTCTCATTTTCCGGCGTGCCCCTCGCCCGCCGATGCGTTCCGTTTACCCTCGTTCTGTACGGCCGTACAGGACGGCCGTCAGGACATGCTAGCCGGGACGGACGACGATGAGCGGGCTTCTGGGGCGGCTCGGCGGATGGTGCGCGCGCCACGGCTGGCTCGTGCTGACGCTGTGGGTGCTGGCGGCGGGGCTGCTGACCGCGGGCACGCTGGTATGGGGCCGGCCGGTGAACAACGACGTCGCGATCCCCGGCACGGACGCGCAGCGGGCGCACGAACTCATGCGCGAGGGCTTCGGCCCGGGATTCGACGCGGGCGGGACGGTGCAGCTCGTTCTCCACACGGCGGACGGCACGCTGATCGACAAGTCCCGCAAACAGGCCGTCGAGCAGTCGATGGACGCCCTGCGGCGCGCGCCGCACGTCGCCCAGGTGGAGACGCCGTACCGGATCGGCGGCATGTCGTCCAACCTGCGGATCGGCATGATCACCATACGGTTGGAGGGGCAGGACACCACCAAGATCGCGCAGACCTCCGAGCAGCTCGTCGCCGCCGCCGCGCCGGCCGCGCGGGCGGGCATCGAGGTCGTCCCGTCCGACAGCTCCACCCCCGCCGACAAGGAGATCAAGACCGGCGCCAGCGAGGTCGCGGGCGTGGTCGTCGCGCTGCTGGTGCTGCTGTTCGCCTTCGGGACGCTGGTCGCCGCGCTCGTGCCGATCTTCACGGCGCTGATCAGCATCGGCGTGGGGCTCGGCGTCATCGCGCTGCTCGGACATGTCGTGGACGTCCCTTCGACGGCGTCGATCCTGGCCACGATGATCGGCCTCGGCGTCGGCATCGACTACGCGTTGTTCCTGCTGTCGCGGCACCGGTCGCTGCTGGCCGGCGGCGTGCCGGTACCGGAGGCGGTGCGGCGCACCGCGGCCTCCTCCGGCGGGGCCGTGCTGTTCGCCGGCGGCACGGTCGTGATCGCGCTGAGCGCGCTGATGTTCGCCGGCGTCCCGCTGCTGCGCACGCTCGGCTGGATCACCGGCGTCTCGGTCGTCTGCGCCGTGCTCACCTCGATCACGCTGGTGCCCGCGCTGCTCGGCATCCTCGGCCACCGGGTCAACGCGCTGCGGCTGCCCTTCTCCGGGCGCGCCGCCCGCCACGACGGCCCGGCGACCGGCTGGGCCAGGCTGGGCACCTGGGTGGCGCGCCGCCCCTGGCGGGTGCTCGCCGTCACCGTGGTCGTGCTCGCGGCGCTCGCCGCCCCGGCCGTCACGATCAAACTCGGCCCGCTCGACGACGGGTACGGCGACAAGGGCACCCCCGCCCGCCGCGCGTACGAGCTGGTCGAGGCGGGCTTCGGCCCGGGCGCCAACGGCGGGCTCGTCGTCGTGGCCGAACTCGACCGCAAGATCGCCGACTCGACACCGCCCGACCCGGTGGTGCAGGTGCTGCGCCAGCGGGTGGAGCACACCGAGGGCGTAGCGTTCGTCGCGCCGCCGCAGGTCAACGAGGACGGCCGGTCCGTGCTCATCCAGGCCGTTCCCGACTACGGGCCGAGCGACCGGCGCGCCCTTGACGTCGTGAAGCGGGTGCGTGCCATCGAGGTGCCGGGGGCGCACGTCCACGTCGGCGGGGAGGTGGCCGGGCTGGCGGACATGGGCGACCGCATCATGGGCCGGACTCCGCTGGTCGTCGGCATCGTCGTGCTGCTCAGCGCCATGCTCCTGCTGCTGGCCTTCCGCGCGCCCCTGGTCGCGGTCAAGGCGGCGGTGATGAACCTCGTCTCGCTCGGCGCCGCCTTCGGCGCCCTGGCCGTGGTGTTCTCCCACGGCCTGGGCAGCCGTCTGGTCGGCATGGACCCGCCGCCCTCGGCCGAGGGGTCCTACCTCGCCACGCTGTTCTTCTCGGTGCCCATCGACACGTACGTGCCGCTCATGCTGTTCGCCGTGCTGTTCGGCCTGTCGATGGACTACGAGGTCTTCCTGCTCACCTCCGTACGGCAGGCCTACGCCCGCAGCGGGGACAACCGGAGCGCGGTGGCCGAGGGACTGGGCTCGACCGGCCGCGTCATCACCTCGGCCGCGCTGATCATGGTGGCGGTGTTCACCGCCTTCATCGCCTACCCCGACCCGTTGGTCAAGGTGTTCGGCGTCGGGCTGGCCGTGGCCATCACCGTCGACGCGACCCTTATCCGGGGCTTCCTCGTGCCGGCCACGATGGTGCTGCTCGGCAGGCTCAACTGGTGGATCCCGCGGTGGCTCGACCGGATCCTGCCGAACCTGTCCATCGAGGGCCACGAGGAGGACGGCGAGCCGGCCGGGCCGGCGGAGCCCGAACTCGTCGGCGTGGGCCGGCACGCTCGTCCCTGACGCGCTCATCGGTACGGCACCGGTGTCCGGATCAGAAGTTCTTGTTCCGGACGGTCCAGGGGGCTCTGGCCGCCAGGCCCGAGGGGCCGAGGATGTACGCGCGTGCCGTGGCGTTGCCGTTGAGGGTCATGTCCAGGAACTGGACCACCGCGGTCATGCCGTCGGTCATCTGGCTGCCGGTGATGAACCCGACGTGACCGGCCTGCGGATGCTCGGCCAGCACCGCCGGCACCTGGGTGAGGTCGTAGTTGGCCCTGGTGTTGTCGTAGGCGATGTCGGAGGGCCCGCCGTCCAGGAACATCACCGGGGTGTGCAGCTTGGACAGTTCCGCGCGTGAGTATCCGAACGAACCGTCGGCGAACAGCCCGCTGTCCAGCGAGACGACGCCCTTGACCCGCCGGTCCTGGCCGGCGATCAGCGCCTCCAGCCCGCCGCAGGAGTGCCCGGCCGTGGCGACCCTGGACAGGTCGAGGCGCTGGTAGAGCGGCGAGCCGGCGCGGGCGTTCTCGCGCTCGGCCCAGCTGATCGCGTCGGTCAGCAGCGACGGGATCGGGGACCCGCTCTGCACGCCGTTCGGCGAGCCGTCGACCGACGCGGTGTCCACCACGACGAACCCGCGGGCGGCGATGAACGTCAGCGCCCGGACGACCTCGCTCCCGTTGGTGTGCGCGCAGGCCCCGTTGCCGAAGACCAGCACGGGCATGGGGCGCCCCACGGCCGCGGGGTTCGACGGCCGGAACACGGTGTAGCGGTTGGTGCCGTACGCCCCCTCCCTGGTGACCGGGAAGTCGTTCTCGATGGCCGGCCTGCTCGGCGGGGTGGGACTGGCACTCGGCGAGGCACTGGGGCTGGCGCTGGGACTGGCACTGGGGCTGGCACTGGGGCTGGCGCTGGGACTGGCGCTGGGACTAGGGCTGGGACTGGGGCTGGGAGAGGTGACGCCGCCGGTGCAGGTCACGCCGTTCAGGGCGAAGCCGGACGGCACCGGGTTGGAGCCGTTCCAGCTGCCGTTGAACCCGAATTCCGTGCTGCCCCCGCTGGGGAGGCTGCCGTTGTAGGAGACGTTGGTCACCGTGACCTGGGAGCCGGACTGGGTGGGGGTGCCGTTCCACAGCTGGGTGATGGTCTGCCCGGCCGGGAACGACCAGGTCAGCTTCCACCCGTTGATCGGGTCACCGAGGTTGCGGACGCTGACGCTCGCGCCGAAGCCGCCCTGCCACTGGCTGGTGACCGTGTAGCTCACCTGGCACCCGGCCGCGGCCGCCGACGCGGCGTGCGTCGCGGCCACCCCGGCGCCGGCCGTCAGCAGCACGGTGGCGGCCGACAACGTCAACCGCCGGCGAAAAGAGCTGTCATTTCGCACGGGCTTCTCCCGAATCTCCCGAGTATTCGCGTTAGCGCTAACAATCACGGGTGCCGATGTCCGCGGACATCGTGCCGTCGCTGTCGGGAGTCAAACCGGCACACAAAAGACGCGTCAACGGCACGAGGGTGTCCCCCGTTCTCCCAGCACGAGGGCAACCCTGGTGAACAGGCGCTTCGAAAAGCATGCGAAAGACTGTCGGCCGGGACGGCGGTGAATTTTTCACGCCACCCGCCCGCGACAGGCGGGTCAGTCGATGACCGGCGGAGGCGGGGTGTCCTGCGGATCGGGACTCTGCCGCCCCGGCTCCCGCGGCCCGGGGTCCTCCGGCACCGGACTCCGCGGTGGCTCAGGAGTCGCCGGCGTATCGGGGCTCCTGGGCGGGTCCGGTGTCTTGGGCGGGTCGGGTGTCTTGGGCGGGTCGGGTGTCTTGGGCGGGTCGGGGCTCTCGTTTCCCTGGCCCGAGGGCGACTCCTGCGGACGCGGGCAGCGGGGACCGGCGACCCCTGCCTCGGCCTGGCGCGGCCCGCCGGCATAGGCCGGATCGGTCGTGACGCGCACCCCGAACACGGCTCTCTTCCCGCATGCCACGGGGCCGAGGCCGGAGGCCACCGTGAAGGAGTAGGACGTGCGGCCCGAGAGCGTACGGGTGTCGGCCGCCGCCGGGCGACCGTCGCGGGTGAAGACGGTGGAGACCCTGACCGGGCCTCTGCCCGTGGTCCGTACCGTCACGGCCGCCGCCCTGCCGTCCCAGCGGTCGATCGCCACGCCTTCGACGGTGGGCGCCGGGCAGGGCGCCCCGGTGAGTCTCCGCGTGCGTGTGCGGGTGCCTCCGCGGGCGGCCGGGGCCGTGGACACCTCGACCCGCCGATACACGGTGGTTCCGCAGGCGGGGGCGGGGAACGCCTGCTGCAGCCCGATGTGATAGGACCTCGCGCCCCGCAGCCCGACCGTCTGCGCGGGCGCGGCGGTGAGGGCGTCCGGCGACGGCCCGGACGCGAAGCGCGCGGTGAGCAGGACCCGCGCCGTCGTGCTCGCCCGTACGTCGACCGTGACCGCCTGGCCGTCGAACGCCGCGATGCCGAGGTCCGTCACCCGCGCCGGCGGCGGCGACGCGGTCGCGCCCAGGTGCGAGGGGGTGACGCTCGGCCCCGCGGAGCCCGGCGGCCCCGCGGAGCCCGGCGGCCCCGCGGAGCCCGGCGGCACGGAGGGGTTCGGCGGCACGGCCGGCCCGGTGGACACGGACGACACCGGCGTCTCGGACAGTTCGGGCGGCATCGCCCCGGCGTTCTCGTCCGGCCCCGCGTCGCTCCCCGAGGTGCCGCCGGGTGTCGTCTCGTCCGGTGTCGTCCCGCCCGGCTCCGTCTCGTCGGGTGCCGTCTCAGGCACGGCCGGCGGGGCCGTCTCCATGGAGTCCGCGGCCGGGGGCAGCGCCGCCGGAGCGCTCCGCGGCGGCGGGGTGAGCAGGGTGTCCTGCGCCACCGGGGTCTGCCGGTTGGCCGCGACCACCGCCGCGATCACGGCGGCCGACAGCACGGCGGCGCCGATGGCGAAACGGGGCGCGAAGCGCGTGAGCCGCTCCGACAGCACGGTCTGGGCGAGCGAGCTGGACGCCTCGACCGGCTCGGCCGGGGCGGCCAGGGGGAACGTCAGCGCCAGCAGGGTCGCCAGCTCGGCCAGATGGCGGCGGCCGCGCTGCTCCCAGTCGGGCCCGTACGCGGTGGTCGCGGCGGTCTCCAGATCGGTGATGAACGCCCGCGCGGTGGGCGGCCGGTCCGCCGGGTTCTTGGCCATGCCGCGCGCGACCAGGCCCCGCACCGAGCCCGGCACGTCCGCCGCCGGGATGGGAGCGCTGCGGTGCAGCATGCGCAGTGCCGTCAGGTCGTTCGCCCGGTAGGGCCGGTGCCCGGTGAGGCACTCGTAGAACACGCAGGTGGCCGCGTACACGTCGGCGGCGGGGCCGGCGAGCCCGCCGTACCACTGCTCCGGCGCCATGTAGGGCGGGGTGCCCGCGGGCGCGTCCGGCGAGCCGCTCGGCGTCGCGATGCCGAAGTCCGACAGTTTGCTGGTCCCGTCGGCCTGGATCAGCACGTTCTCCGGCTTGTAGTCACGGTGGACGATGCCCGCGGCGTGCGCCGCCGACAGGCCCGCGAGCGAGCCCTTCAGCACGACCAGCGCCGCCTCCGGGCTAGTCGAGCCGTGCTCGGCGAGGATCCTGCGCAGCGAGACCCCGTCGACGAGCTCCATCACGATCGCCGCGCCGTCGGGCGCCTCGACGTACTCGTACAGGCGCACGACGTTGGGATCGTTCAGCTCGACCATGATCCGGGCCTCGTGCCGGAACCCGGCGAGGAAGCGCTGATCCCGCCGCAGTTCCTCGCGCAGGTACTTGATCGCCACGTAGGCGCCCGTGGTCACGTAGGTCGCCAGCACGACCCGTCCGGCGCCGCCGGCGCCGAGTTCGCGCACCTCCCGGTAGCCGGGTACCGACCAGGCGTTCATGACGCCGCCCCCTCGGATAGCTTCGACTCAAGGTCTCACCCGAAAGGGCGGTTGTCACCGGAGCAAAAAAGTCACCTTGCGGATGTAGTCCTGCCGTGCGCGGTGACGTGCCGGGCCGCGTGCACGGCGAGGTCGCGGGCGCGGTCGGCGTCCACGCCCACAAGGCGGCCACCGCGCTTGACGACGCGCCCGCCGACCAGCACCGTGTCCACGGCGGCGGTGTCGGCCGCCGTGACGACCGCGGCCACCGGGTCGTGCACGGGCGCGAGGCCGGGGGCTCGGGCGTCCAGGATCACGATGTCGGCCTGCTTGCCGGGGCGCAGCGAGCCGATCCTGTGGTCCATGCCCAGCGCGGCCGCGCCTTCGATCGTGGCCATGCGCAGCACGTCCGCCGCGGTGAGAGCGGGCCCGGCGGGGCGGGCGCGTCCGGCCGCGAACGCCGCGCGCATCACGGAGAACATGTCGCCGGGGACGTCGGTGACCGTGTCCACGCCGAGACCCGTGGTGATTCCGGACGAGCGCAGCCTGCCGGTCTCGGGGTGGCCGTGTCCCATCAGCGACTCCACCGCCGGGGCCACCGAGGCCGTGCCGCCGCTGCCGGCGATCAGCTTCAGCGACTCGTCCGACATGCCGTTGCAGTGCACGAACAGCACGTCCGGGCCGAGCAGGCCGGCGTCGCGCAGCCGCTCGACCGGGCCCTCGCCGGTGGCGTGCAGGCTGACCCGCAGGCCGAGGTCGCGCGCGAGCGCCCAGTCGGCCCGCGCCGCCTCCACCGAGCCGTAGACCGGGCCCCAGGCGGCGAAGGCGGGGGTGACGAGACCGTCGTCGGACGGCAGGAGCTCCGAGCGGACCCGCCGCACCTCCTGCTCGGCGCGGTCGGCGTCGCCCGTGCCCCGGTGCGCGTACCCGAAGACGGCCCGTACGCCGGACTCGCGTAACGCCCCGACGGCGGCGTCCGTGTGATCGGGAGTGAGCTGGATGTGCGACCAGTCGTAGACGGTGGTGACGCCGGCGTTGAGGGCCTCGGCCGCGCCCCAGAGGTTGGCGGCGTACACGTCCTGCGCGCGGAACGCCGGGGCGAGGGAGCCGAGGACCAGCTCGAGGTACGCGCCGAGAGTCGCGTCGGCCGCGATGCCGCGCAGCACGCTCTGCCACACGTGGCGGTGGGTGTCCACGAAGCCCGGCAGCACGATGCCGCCGCCCGCGTCGACGATCTGGTCGTTCTCCTGTCCGTCGTCCGGGCGCGGCCCGACCGAGACGATGACCCCGTCCTCGATGACGACGGCCGCGTCCGGCACGACGTGCGGGCGCGGCTCGGTGTCGACGACGATGCCGTTGACAATGATCGTTCTCATGAGGCTCCTATCTCAAATGCTTTCGCAAAAGCTTTTTAGAAAGCTATCAGGGCGAGGGACTAGGCTCAACCTCATGCGACAGCGGGACCGGGTCGACGAGATGATCGAAGGGTGGCGGGCCGAACTGCCGGAGGCGGCCACCGTCCAACTGGAGATCGTCAAGCGCATCAGCCGGCTCAAGGCCCGCGTCGAGGAGGTCACCCAGGGGGTGCTCGGCCGCCACGGCCTGACGTACGCGGAGTTCGACGTGCTCGCCACCCTCCGCCGGGCCGGCCGGCCATACCGGCTCAAGCCGAGCAGGCTCGCCTCCCACCTGATGCTCACGACCGGAGGGACGAGCAACATCCTGCAGCGGCTGGTCGCCGCCGGGCTGGTGGAACGGGAGCCCGATCCGACCGACGGGCGCAGCTCGTGGGTGCGGCTCACCCCGCTCGGCGTGGCGAAAGCCGAGGAGTTGTCGCTGGCCACGACCGAGGCGCACCGGGAGCTGCTGGCGGACGTGCCGGAGCCGGCCGCGCGCGCCCTGGCCGACCTGCTCAGGGACGTCCTGCTCGCCCTGGGCGACCGAGCCCAGCCCAGAACATAAGGTGCTTGTCATGCCGCGCAACCTCATCCTGTCCGGGGGAGTGGCCCACGACTTCCCGGCCACCTCGGCCGCTCTCGCGGGCGTGCTCGCCGAGATCGGCATCGAGTCGGAGATCACCGAGGACATCGCGGGGGCACTGGCCGAGCCCCCACCGGTCGGCCTGATCACCGTGAACGCGTTCCGCTGGAGGATCGACGGCGACGACTTCGCGGAGGAGCGCGACCGCTGGCGCTTCGAGACGCCGGACTCCGTCAGGCGCACGCTGCTCGCCCACCTCGCGCGGGGCGGCGGGCTGCTCGCCGTGCACACCGCCTCGCTCTGCTTCGACGACTGGCCGGAGTGGGCCGAGATCGTGGGCGGCGCCTGGAGATGGGGCAAGTCGTACCACCCGCCGATCGGGCCGGCGGAGGTCCGGCTCGCGGGCGGTCATCCGATCGTCGACGGCCTGACCGGCTTCGAGGTCGCCGACGAGGTCTACACCGACCTCGACGTCCTGCCGGACGTGGAGCCGCTGGCGTACTCGGGGGACCAGCCCCTGCTGTGGGCGAGAACCGTGGCGGGCGGCAGGGTCGTGTACGACGCGCTCGGCCACGACACCCGGTCGTACGAGAACCCGGTGCGCCGCGCGCTGCTGCGGCGGGCGGCGCGGTGGCTCCTCGGGAACTGACTCCTACGCGCCGGGGAGGTTCCGCAGCGCCTCGCGGCGGCTCAGCCCGCTGATGCCCTGGTGCTTCACGTAGCGGAGCACCTCCTGCGGATTGGTCTTCGCGTACTCCCGCAGCGCCCACCCGATCGCCTTGCGGGCGAAGAAGTCGGTGTCCGACAGGCTCGGCTCGATGCAGGCGTAGAGCAGATGGGCGTCGGTCCGCTCCTTGAAGGAGTTCTGGCACAGGATGGCCGTGCGCCGCTTCCACAGGTCGGGGTCGTGCGCCCACTCCAGCACCAGGCGGCGCATGCTCTCGGGATACAGCCGCAGCAGCGTGCCGATCCGGTGCACGGCGATGTCGTCGACCAGGTCCCACCACGCCCCTGTGACGATCATCTCCTCGTACATGGGGATGGTGTAGAGCGTCTGCCAGGGCCGGTAGAAGCGGTGCGCGGACAGCTCGATGGCGGCGTAGCGCTCCTCGCGGTACTCCGCCTCGCGCCACAGGGCCAGCACCGCCCTGCGCCACTCGGGGGCGCTGTCCAGCCGGTGCTCGGCGAAGACCTTGCGCAGCGCGGCCCGGCGGGGCACGGCCGTCACCCCGAGGAACGGCATCTCCGACTTCATGTACGACCGCATCGAGACGGCGCGCGCCGGGTCGGCGGCCTCGGTCAGCGCGAGCCGTACGGCCTTGACGAGTGTCATGACGGGCGGCTCGCCCGTTCGCCGGTCGCCAGGCCGTCGAACAGCAGCTTGCCGAAGTGGTCGGCCAGCGCGTCCGTGTCGAGCCTGCCGTCGGGGCGGAACCAGCGGACGGTCACCCAGATCGTGTCGCGGATCATCCGGTAGGTCAGCTTGGGGTCGACGTCGGGGCGGAACTGCCCGGCGGCCTGGCCGCTCTTGATCTGCTCCACCCACATGCGCTCGACCTCGTCCTCGGCCCGCACCAGGTAGTCGAACCGGTCGCCGGGCAGCGAGCGCAGGTAGTTCCAGTCGTTCTGCATGACCGTGATGGCCGCCCGGTGGTCCTCCAGCGTGCCGAAGCCGATCCTGACCATCTCCGCCAGGACCGAGCGCGGGTCGGTCCGCGTGTCCAGGACCGCGCGGTAACGGGCGATCAGATCCTCGAGGAAGGTGCGCAGCACCTCGTCGACGATCGTCTCCTTGGAGTCGAAGTGGTGGTAGAGACTGCCGGAGAGGATGCCGGCCTCCAGTGCGATCTCCCGCACGGTGGTGGCCTGGAAGCCCTTGCGCGCGAACAACTCGGCGGCGAGCTTGACGAGGTGGTCGCGCCGTTCGGACGCCGAACCGGCCGCCCCCCGCTTCGCCCTGACCGGCGCGGCCGTGCCGCCGGAGTCCTTACGCTGGTTCACGGCTCCCATTATGGCCGCCGACCAAGGGCTTGTTCACATTCTCGCCTCGCCCGACCTCCCCGCACCGGCCGTGCCCGTAGGGCAGGATCGAACGCATGGCGAAAATGGGCTATCCGTTCACCCTGGGGGTGGCGTCAGGGGAGCCGTTACCCGACGGCGTGATCCTGTGGACCCGTCTGGCCCCCGAACCGCTGCATCCGACACAGCCCGGCGGCATGCCCAGCCGGGCGCTGACCGTACGGTGGGAGCTCGCCGAGGACGAGGCGTTCACGAAGATCGTGCAGTCCGGCACGGCGCCCGCGCAACCGGACTGGGCGCACAGCGTGCACGTGCGGGTGGCCGGGCTGCGGCCCGCCGCCGACTACTTCTACCGGTTCTCCGTGGAGGGCCACGTCAGCCCGGTCGGCCGCACCAGGACCGCGCCCGCCCCCGATTCGACCGCCCCCGTCCGGTTCTGCTTCGTCTCATGCCAGCGCTACGAGCACGGCCACTTCACCGCGCTGCGTCACATGGCCGCCGAGCGCCCCGACCTCGTCCTCCACCTCGGCGACTACATCTACGAGTACGGCAAGCCGAAGAACCCCAAGCCGGGCCGATGGGTGCGCCCGCTCGAGTCGGCGGCCGAGTGCACGACGCTGGGCGCCTACCGCAACCGCTACGCCCGCTACAAGATGGACAAGGACCTGCAGGCCGCCCACGCCGCCGCGCCGTGGGTTTCGATCCCCGACGACCACGAGGTGCGCGACAACTGGGCGGGCGCGCTGCCCGGCGACGGCGGCAGCCCGGCCGCCTTCCTCAAGCGCAGGGCCGCCGCGTTCAAGGCCTACTACGAGCACCAGCCGCTGCGCGTGCGCCCGTCCGGTTCCGTCCTGCAGAACCACCGCTGGCGCCCGTACGGCCGGGTGGCCGACTTCCTGCTGACCGACACGCGGCAGTACCGCGAGGGGCGCGACATGCTCGGCGCCGAGCAGGAGAAGTGGCTGACCGACCGGCTGCGCGGCTCGGCGGCCCGGTGGAAGGTGCTCGCGCAGGCCGTGTTCTTCTCCCAGCGGAGGTTCCCGCTCGAACCCGTGAGCGCCGACGCCTGGGACGGCTACCCCGACTCGCGCGCCCGCGTGCTCGCCGCCGCCCCCGACGGGCTGGTCGTGCTGAGCGGCGACGTGCACAGCGCGTACGCCTGCGACATCCGGGCCGACTGGGCGGATCCGGCCTCGCGCGCCCTCGGGGCCGAGTTCGTCGGGCCGTCGGTGACGAGCATGCCCGGCATCACCGACGCGAGCGCGATCCTCGACGCCAACCCGCACATCGCGTTCTTCGACAGCCGCCACGGCTACGTGTCCTGCGTGGCGGACATGGAGGGTTTCCGCGCGGACTACCGGGCCGTCGCCTTCGTGGACCGTCCCGGCGCGCCGGCGACCACGATCGCCGGCTTCGAGGTGAAGGAGAACCGGCTCCACCGCGTCGATCTGTGAGCACATCCCCAGGCCTGCCCCCTAGCAAATAGGAAACTTTCCTATTAGATTGCGGGGCATGCCTGAGCGATGCCTTGTGGGCGCAGCATGAAGCGAAGCCCTGACCTGCTCCGTCTTGCCGACACGGTCCTGTTGCCCGGCTTCACCGGGACCACCGCCCCCGACTGGGTGCGGCGGCGGCTCGCCGGCGGGCTCGCCGGTGTGGTGCTGTTCTCCCGGAACGTCGACACCCCGGCCCAGCTCGCCGCGCTGACCTCGGCTCTGCGCGCGGAGAACCCCGACATCCTGATCGGCATTGACGAGGAGGCCGGGGAGGTGACGAGACTCGAGGCCCGCACGGGCAGCTCGCGGCCGGGCAACTTCGCCCTGGGCGTCGTGGACGACGTGGAGCTTACCGAGCGGGTGGCCCGCGACATCGGCCGCGACCTGCGGGCCGCGGGGGTGAACATCGACTTCGCCCCGGCCGCCGACGTCAACTCCAACCCGGACAACCCGGTCATCGGCCTGCGGTCGTTCGGCGCCGATCCGCTGGTCGTCGCGCGGCACACGGCCGCCTGGATCCGCGGCCTGCAGTCCACCGGCGTGGCGGCCTGCGCCAAGCACTTCCCCGGGCACGGCGACACGTCGGTCGACTCCCACCACGGCGTGCCGCGCGTCCCGGCCTCCCGGGAGGAGCTGGCCGAGGTCGAGCTGTGGCCGTTCCGGGTGGCCATCGGCGAGGGCGTGCGCTCGATCATGACCGGCCACCTGCTGGTCACGGCGTACGACGAGGAGCTGCCGGCCACGCTCAGCCCCCGCATCCTCACCGGCCTGCTGCGGGAGGAGCTGGGCTTCGAGGGCCTGATCGTGACCGACGGCATCGAGATGGCCGCCGTCTCCGGCCGGTACGGCCTGGGCGGCGCGAGCGCGATGGCCGTGGCGGCCGGGGCCGACGCGGTCTGCGTGGGCGGGGAGAACGCCGACGAGGCGACCCACGAGCACATCCGCGACGCCGTCGCGGACGCGGTGACCGAGGGCAGGCTGTCGGAGGAGCGGCTCGCCGACGCCGCCGCGCGGGTGCGCGCCCTGACCGCCTGGCAGGCGCAGGCCCCGCCGCCGGACGACCGCGAGGACGAGATCGGGCTCGTCGCCGCCCGCCGGGCCGTACGGGTGACCCTGCGCGGGGCGGACGGCGTGCTGCCGCTGGCCGGCGCCCCGCACGTGGTGGAGCTGGCGCCGGAGACCAACCTCGCGATCGACAAGGGCATGCCCTGGGGCGCGGGGGAGCCGCTCGGCAAGCTGCTGCCCGGCACCACGGTCGCCCGGCTGCGGCAGGGCGACGTCCACAACGGCGTCGCCGGCACGGTGCTGAGCCAGGCGGCCGACCGGCCCCTCGTCATCGTCGTGCGGGACGCCCACCGCCACCTCTGGCAGACGGACCTGCTGGAGCGCCTGCTGGCCGCCCGACCGGACGGCGTCGTGGTCGAGATGGGGCTGCCGGGCCGTACGGACCTCGGGGCGGTCCACATCGCCACGCACGGCGCCGCCAGGGTCTGCGGCCAGGCGGCGGCGGAGGTGCTGGCCGGGCTCACCTGACGTGCCCAATAGCATTGGTCACCGATGACATGCGGATGGGAGCGTCATGAAGGTCGCCTACGTCACCACTGATCACCCGGCGGCCGAGCTGGACGACGAGCGGGAGATCGCCCTCGCCGCCTGGCTCGGCGCCGGCATCGAGGGCGCACCGGTGAACTGGCACGACCCCCGCGTCGACTGGTCGGACTTCGACGCGGCGGTGGTGCGGTCCCCGTGGGACTACATCGACCGTCGTGACGAGTTCGTCGCGTGGGCCCACCGGGTGGAGTCGGTGACCCGGCTGTTCAACCCGGCGCCGGTGATCGAGTGGAACACCGACAAGACCTACCTGCGGACGCTCGGCGTGCCCACCGTCCCCACACACTGGCCCACGCAGGGCGGCGACCCCGGCGCGGACCTGCCCGGCTGGGACGAGTACGTGGTCAAGCCGGCCGTGTCGGCGGGGGCCCGCGACACCGTCCGCACCGCGGACCGGGACGCCGCCGCCGGCCACGCGGCGAAGCTGCTCGCCGAGGGCCGCACGGTCATGGTCCAGCCATACGTCCCGTCCGTCGAGCAGGAGGGGGAGCTGTCGCTGCTGTACTTCGGCGGGCAGTTCAGCCACGCCGTACGGCGGCATCCCATGCTCGCGGGCGTGGCGGAGACCCGGGAGAACCGCGCCACGCTGCGCGACCCGGACGACGATCAGTTCGCCCTCGCCGAGCGGGTCCTGGCCGCGGTGCCGCCGAACCTGCTGTACGCCCGGGTGGACCTGGTGCGGATGCCGGACGGCGAGCCGGTCCTGATCGAGCTGGAGCTCACCGAGCCCTACCTGTTCCTGCGGGACGAGCTGGCCGCGCCGGACCTGTTCGCCGAGACCCTCGCCGAGATGCTCAAGGGCTGAGCGGGCCCGCCCGTCCCGCGGCGGCCAGCGCCAGCCGTACGGCCTCGGCCGGGCCGGCCGCGGCCACCGGGCCGGGCACCGGGCGGCCCTCGGCGTCGAGGACCCGCCAGCCGCCGAGAGTGATCACGGGCGTGCCGCCCCGCTGGGCGAGGGCCAGCTCGGACAGCGTGCCCCAGGACCCGCCCACGACGACGACCGCGTCGGAGGCCCGCACGATCAGCGCGTTGCGGGCCTCGCCGAGGCCGGTGGGCAGGGCCACGGTGAGGTCCGGGCTCGCCCCGGACCGGTCCCGCCCGGACAGGACGCCGACCGCGACGCCTCCGCCCTCCCGGGCGCCCGCCGCGGCGGCGGCCATCACCCCGCCGTACCCGCCGCACAGCACGACCGCGCCGTGCTCGGTCAGCAGACGGCCCACGGCGCGGGCCGCCTCGGCCTCCTGGGGGGTGCACTCGCCCGGCCCGCACACCGCGACCTGCCACATGCCCGTCCCCTACCCGTGGGTGGAGATCCCGCCGTCCACCGGGATCACCGCGCCGGTCAGGTACGACCCGGCGCGTGAGGCGAGGAAGATGGCCGCGCCCGCCATGTCGTCGGGCCTGCCGATCCGGCCCAGCGGGACGCCGCTCTCGATCGCGCCGCGCATCTGCGGGTCGTCGAGCGCGAAGGCCATCATCTTCGACTCGAACGGCCCGGGCGCGATCGCGTTGACCGTGATCGACTCCTGGGCGAGCTGGTGGGCCAGGTGCCGGGTGAGCATGTGGACGGCCGCCTTGGCCGCCGAGTACGCGTAGTTCTCCATGAACGGCACACGGAGCCCGTCGATCGAGCCGATGTTGATCACCCGTGCCGGGTCCTCGGGCGACGCGGCGGCGCGCAGCAGCGGCAGGAAGCGGCGGGTGAGGAAGAAGACGCCCTTGACGTTGATGTCCCAGAGCTTGTCGAAGGCGTGCTCGGGATACTCCTCCAGCGGCGCGCCCCAGCTCGCCCCCGCGTTGTTGACGAGCACGTCGAGGCGGCTGTCCCGCTCCGACACGGCCTGCGCCAGCGCCTCGACGCCGTCGGGGGTGGACAGGTCCGCCTGTACGGCGTGGCAGCCCAGCTCGGCGGCCGTCGCCTCCAGCTCGTCCTTCTTCCGTGAGGAGATGTAGACGGTGGCGCCCGCGTCGAGGAACCCTCGCGCGATCATCTTCCCGATGCCCCGGGACCCGCCAGTGACGACGACCGTCTTGCCTTCCACCGAGAACAGAGTCATGCGGGCAGCATACCGACCGGTCGGTTCCTGCGTCAGGAGCGGAACCCCCCGTAGGCGCCGCGGAAGAACACCAGCGGGCCGCCGTCGTCGTGCCGGTCCAGCCCGGTGACCCGGGCGACGACGATCACGTGGTCGCCGGCGGGGTGCTCCACGTCCACCACGCAGTCGATCCAGGCGAGCGCGCCCTCCAGCACGGGGGCGCCGCCGGGGGACAGGGCCCACGACAGACCCGCGAACTTGTCCCCGCCCGGGGCGGCGAGCCGCTCGCACGCCTCCCGCTGCTGTTCGGCGAGCACGTTGACGCACAGGCTCGCGGCGGCCTTCAGCCGCGGCCAGCTCGTGCTGTCGCCCGATACGCAGAACGCGACCAGCGGCGGGTCGAGGCTCACGGACGTGAAGGAGTTGACGGCCAGGCCGCACGGCTCCCCGGTCCGCGGGTCGATCGCTGTCACGGCCACGACTCCCGTGGCGTACCTGCCGAGGACGTTCCTGAAGTGCTGGGGATTGACGGCCGGGATCCTCCTGGCGCCGTCATGGCCGACCCTCCGGGACACAGGGATGCTCATCGCGCACGTGCCTCCTCGGTCGCCTCCCCATGAAGTCAAGGAGGGCCGGAGCCGATGCATTCCCTTGTGCGGTTAACGGTGGCGCGTCCTGGCGGGCGTGGGGGACCCGCCAGGACGCGCTCCGCCCCGGCGCGAGACCTCGACCCCGGCGAGGGTTGGGGTCGAGACCTCGTTCATTCGCACGGAGTCCGTGGGGAGCGGCCGTCCTCGTCCGGCCGCTCGGGGGTGCGGTGGTACCGCGCGTTCGGGCACGTCACGCCATTTCCGCGCAAGGCGCTCATGTCGGTGGATACCGACAGCTCTGACATGTCGTTCCCGTCGCTCTGATAGGTCTGGGCTCTGGCAGGTCCGGGCTCTGCTGGTCTGAGCCGGGGCGCGCGGCAGAGCGAGTTCGGCGTTCTCGCACCGGCCGCCCTCACGGGGCCCACCTCCATTGGATGGATTTGTACCAACGTTTGGATAATGCGCGGCTGGGTGGGCTCAGGTCAAGGGGTTGTTTCCCGGTAGACCGAGATCCTCTAGATTTGTTGGAACAAAAGGGTGGATTGAGGAAAGATGGCACGATCGTCGCTCTACCAGCAGGTGGCCGCTGAGGTGCGCAGGGCCATCTACGCGGGCGAACTCGCGCCGGGCGACCAGATCCCGACCGAGGCCGACCTCATGGAGGCGCACGGCGTCAGCCGCAACACCGTACGGCTGGCACTGGGCGAGTTGGAGAACGAGGGCCTCATCCTGCGGATGCGCCGGCGTGGAACGTTCGTACGCGAGCGCCGCCCCCTCCTCATGCGCCCCCAGGACGAGTTCCTCCCGTACGACCAGGAGGAGCCGCGGTTCGACACGTTCGTCCACGCGGTCCGCTCCGAAGGCCGTACGGCGGACCAGAGGATCGAGGTCTCGATCGTCGAGCCACCCGAGGACGTGGCCACCCGCCTCGCGCTGGCCGACGGCGCCCTGGCCGTCGTGCGCCGGCGGCTGCGCTTCGTGGACGGCCAGCCGTACAACACGCTGGACTCCTACTTCCCCCTGGAGATCGTGGGGGACTCCGAGATCGCCCGGCCCGGCGACATCACGCGCGGGGCCAACCGGGTGCTGGAGGAGCTGGGCCATCTCCAGGTCCGCGTGATCGACGACCTCTCGGCGCGCATGCCGACCTCGGACGAGTCGTCGCGGCTCCAGCAGGAGCCCGGCACTCCGGTCGTCGTCCACACCCGGGTCGGCTACGACGCCGACGACACGCCCGTACGCGTCGCCGTGTCCGTGCTGCCCGCAGACAAGCATCTGATCCGATACGAGCTGGAACGTCATTGACGAGGCCCGGACGCCCCCTCGGCTGAGCGGGCGTCCCAGGCCGCCGGGCCCTCCTCCGGGGGGCCGCTCTCGCGATTCCCGTCCTGACCCCGGCAGGGGACCGCGCCGGACCCGCGCGCCCTGACCCGGCCCGCCGTCTCCGGACGGACGCTGTACGGCATCCCGCCGTCACTCACAGTGATCGAATCGCCGCCGTCGGCACGAAAGGAATCAGGCATGCCCGCGAACACCCTGGATCTTGTTACGGAACTCACGCTGCGTCGCGCCGCCCCCGCCGATCTGCAGGGCGTCCTCACCCTGCTGGCGCGCACCGCCGGGTGGCTGAACGGCCTCGGCGTGCGGCAGTGGCCCGCCGGGGGCTTCCCGGCCGGGCGCATCGAACCGCTCATCGGCGAGGGGGTCATGTACGTCCTGGACGCCGGTGAGGACGCCGAAGCCGGCGACGGCATCCGGGTGCCGGCGGCCACGATCGCCGTGGACGGCCACGCCGACCCGGAGTTCTGGACCCCCGCGGACCGGCCCGGCGACGCGCTCTACGTCCACAAGCTCGCCGTGGGCCGGGCCTACTCGGGACAGGGCCTGGGGGAGGCGCTGCTCGACTGGGCCGCCCTGCGGGCCGCCGTCCACGGCCGGCCCCACCTCCGGCTGGACTGCGCCAAGGACAACACCCGCCTGCAGTCGTACTACCGGAGGGCGGGCTTCCGCCACGTCCGCACCGTCGACCTGCCGCACCGCGCCTCCGGCGCGCTGTTCGAGCGGGACGCTCCCGGAACGCTCCCGGCCGAGTCGTCCCATCGCCGCGCGCCGGCGGTGCCGGTGGTGCCGGCCCCCCGCTCGGGACATGCCGCACAAGCCCGGAGAGTTCTTGACATCACTGCCCACAACGAGTTGATCGAGTGCTGAACAGGGCGGATGCCGTGAGGTGCCGCAAAGGGACCGGATACTGTTCACTCCATGACGGGATCCCTCCTTGAAGTGATCGCGCTCGACCTGCGTGACGCCGTGGCCGCCGAGGAGGGTGGGGCGGACCGCCTGGAGATCGTGTCCGACATGGACGCGGGCGGGCTCACCCCCTCGGCGGACCTCGTCGCGGCGATCGCGCGCGAGTGCGGGCTGCCGCAGATGGTCATGCTCCGCTGCAACGCCGGGTTCACCGTGACGCCGGACGAGCTCGACCGGCTGCGCGGCCACGTCAAGGAGCTCGCCGAGGCCGGCGCGGCGGGCTTCGTCTTCGGTTTCCTGTCCGAGGACGGGTCGGTCGACAGGGAGGCGACGGACGCGCTCATCCACGCGGTCTCGCCGCTGCCCTGGACCTTCCACCGAGCCGTGGACCACGCCGCCGACGTGCGGGCCGCCTGGCGTGCCGTACGGCTGCTGCCGAACCTGGCGACCGTTCTCACGTCCGGTTCGCCCGAGGGCGTCGGCAGCGGCCTGGGGGTGTTACGCGCGCGGGCCGAGGCGGGCGACGCCTCGCTCATGCTCGCGGGCGGCGGCCTGCGCGAGGAGCACGTGCCGGTGCTGCTCGACTACGGCGTCCGGGCCTTCCACGTGGGCAGCGCCGTACGGGGCTCGTGGCGGGAGCCGGTCGACCCGGACCGGGTCAGGCGCTGGCGCGGCATCGTGGACCGGTTCTGACGCGCTCTACGCGCGGCGGCGGGCGACGAGGACGGCGTCGCGGATCGTGACCTCGCGTCCCTCCTGGTCGACGGCCGTGCGCGGCCGGGCGTCGGCCGCCGCGACCTCCCACTCGGCCGGGTCGAGCGAGGCCGCGACCTCCTCGGCGGTGAACATCATCTGCGGGAAGTGCATCCGCCGCGCCGTGGTCAGCAGGTCGGACGGGTGGTGCCCGACGATCAGCAGGGTGCCGCCGGGAGCCACCGCGGCGGCCAGCCGGGCAAACAGCTCCCGCCTGTCCTCGCCCGGCAGGTGCATGTACTGCGCCGAGACCAGGTCGTACGCGCCCTCGGGAAGGGCGTGGTCGCGCAGGTCCGCGTGCAGCCACTCGACGCGGTCCGCCACGTCCGCACCCGCCTCGGCGGCATGGGCGGCGGCCCGCTCCAGCGCGGTGGCGGAGATGTCGGCCCCCGTCACCCGCCAGCCCCTCGCGGCGAGCCAGACCGCGTCGGCGCCCTCGCCGCTGCCGACGTCGAGGGCCCGGCCCGGCGGCAGCCCGGCGGCCTCGGCGACGAGCTGGGGATTCGGCTGCCCGCTCCAGACCGCCGGCCGGGAGCGGTAGCGCTCCTCCCAGGCGGCCTCCTCCATCATCGTGCTCATCTGGTCCCGGTAGGCGGCGACTGCCTCCCGGGTCTCCTCGGCGATGAGATCCATGTTGATCGCCGCGCCGGCGGCCAGGCCCGCCGCGGCGGACGCGATCACCACGGCGCGCACGTCCGTCACGTTCCCCGCCACGAAGACACCGGGCACGGCGGTCGCCCCGCTCGGGTCCGCGGCGATCCGGGTGCCGGCGACGTGTCCGCCGATCTCCACCTCGACCGGCTTGAGCCCGAGCGACTCCAGCACCCCGGATCGAGCGGCGAGCGGCGCGGCGACGACCAGCGCGTCGAGCGCGACGGCCTCGCCCGAGGCCAGCCGCACCCCGGTGAGCGCGTCGCCGGTCACCTCGATCGCCGTGACCGGGCCCTCGGCGACGGGAATCCGGCGCGCGGCGAGCCGCTCGGCCTCCTCGTCGGACAGCGCGGGGAGGTCGTGGGCCAGGAACACCACGTCCTGGCTCCACTGCCGCCACAGCAGCGCCTGTTCGACGGAGAGCGGCCCGGTGGCCAGCACCCCGATCCGCCGGTCGCGGACCTCCCAGCCGTGGCAGTACGGGCAGTGCAGCACGTCGCGGCCCCACCGCTCGGCCAGGCCGGGCACGCCGGGCAGCTCGTCCACGGCTCCGGTCGCCACCAGCAGCCGCCGGGCCCGGACGGCGCGGCCGTCGTCCAGCGTCACGAGGAAGCCGTCGTCCTCCCGCGTAGCGGTCTCGGCTCGCCCCGCGACGACCTCGACGCCGTACCGGATCACCTCCTCCCGCCCGGCCGCCGGCAGCTCGGCGGGCGGCGTGCCGTCCCGGCCGAGGTAGTTGTGCATGTGCCCGGCAGGCGCGTTGCGCGGCTCCCCGGCGTCCACCACCAGCACCGACCGCCGCGCCCGGCCCAGTGCCAGGGCGCCGCTGAGCCCGGCGGCGCCGCCGCCCACCACGATGACGTCGTACTTCTCGTTCACCTGTGCCTCCTGTGTTCGGCTTGTGCGCAACACTGCGGCACGGCCGGTGAACACGGCAAGAAATATTGCCGGTACGGCAAATCTCAGCAGAGCGCCCGGTCGGCCCGGGCCAGCGCGGCGACCAGCGTCTTGATCGTCGCGGGCTCGTCGAGCACGCCTCCGGCGGCCGTACGCCGTTCCTGCCACGCGCGCACCCGGTCGGCGTACTTCTCGTAGCAGGCGAGGTGGAACGCGTACACGGTCGTGAAGCGGCTGACGAGGTGCGAGGGGTGCATGTCCCAGCCCTGGTAGAAGCCGTGCGCCAGCGAGTGCGACACCAGCGCCGAGTGCCTGCGCAGCAGGGCGTGCACGTCGGCCGCCGCGTCCGAGGCCGGGGCCGCGGCCAGGGAGCCGTCCGACAGCTCCACGCCCGTCCCCGACAGCGCCGTCTGCATGACGTGCCGCGCGTGGTCGCAGGCCGGATGGTCGAGCCGCTGCTCGTCCGGCGGCAGCCCCAGCGAGGCGGTGTAGTCGAACACCCCGAAGTGGGCGGCCGCCAGCCGCCCGCCGAGTGACGGCACGAGGCCGGCCGAGCGCTGGAGCATGAGCACGGTCTGCGGAGCCTCCACCTGCATCTCGAAGCGCAGCGTGCCGGTGGGCAGGCGCGACGCCCGCTCCAGCGCCTCCAGGCAGCCGGCGAACTGGCGCAGGTAGTCCTCCATGAGGACCTTGGGGAACGTGACCGTGAACCCGGCGGGCAGCTCGCCGGCGCGCCGCACGACGCCGGTCAGGAACCCGTCGAGCGTGCGCACCGAGCGCCGGGGGTCGCCGTCGGCGAACGACTTGACCCGCAGCCCCCACCGGCGGGGCAGCGTGCCCGCAGCGTGCATCGCGGCCACGGCCGCCGCCGCCGACTCGGTGTGCCGGTCCTCCTCCTCCGAGGAGCGCGGGCCGTACCCGTCCTCGAAGTCGATCCGCAGGTCCTCGATGGGCTCGGCGTGCAGCTTCCTGCGTACGCGGTCGTGCACGGGCTGAGCCAGGTCTGGGTCGAGCCCGAACAACGCGGCCAGCTCGGCAGGGGTGAACAGGAGCCGGTGGAGCAGGTCGGTCGCGGCGTGCCGCCACTGCTGGACGATGTCCGCCGTCACCCGGTCCGCGGGCACGTACACGGTGTGCACCGGCTGCCACGCGGGTTCCCGTACGGGAAACCGGGCGAGCTGCTCGTCATAGGTGCCCGCGAAGCCGTCGAGCAGCCCGTCGAGCGGTCCGGCGGGCGAACCGTCTGGGCCGGTCAGCGTCGTCTCCATGGGGACGATCCTCGCAGAGACCCCCGCCACGGCGACGTCATCACGCAACGTCGCTGCGCGACCACGCTCGGTTGGCTATTCTTTTCCTCGAACAGCCGATCGAACAGGTGAGCGAAAAAGAAACGGCCCCCTGCCGGGGGCCGTAGAGCCCGGGGACGTAGCCGCGGGCGCGGTGACTCCATGTTAGGAGATGATGGCGGTGCGCGACAACCCCGTTCCAAAAGTCCTGCGTGTCGGGGTCTACGTGGACGGGTTCAACCTCTACTACGGGCTGCGCTCCCTGCGGGGGCGGCGCTATCTCTGGCTGGATCTCCACGCTCTGGCCCTCCGGCTGCTCAGGACCGGGCAGACGCTGACCGCGGTTCGCTACTTCACCGCTCCCGTCCGGGGCGACGCCCGTGCCCTCGCCCGCCAGCAGACCTATCAGGCGGCCCTGGAGACCCTTGGGGTCGAGGTGGTGCTCGGGCGGTTCCAGGAGCAGCGCGCCTCCTGCCGGGCCTGCGGCGTCTCCTGGAAGACCTACGAGGAGAAACAGTCCGACGTCGCGCTGGCAGCCGCGATGGTCGGCGACGTCGCCCTCGACCTGGTGGACATGGTGCTGCTGCTGTCGGCGGACTCCGACCTGTGCGCGGCCATCGAAGCGGTGCGCCGGGTGGACGCCCGGCGCGGCGGCAAGACCAGGGTCGTCGCCGTCTTCCCGCCCGGCAGACGCTCCGACGGCCTGCGTCTCGCCAGTGACGCCTGGTTCCCCCTCGGCGAGGCGTTCATCCGGCAGTCGCAGCTCCCCGAGCTCGTGCCCGGCCGCGACGGCGCGCGCTACCACCGGCCGGCCCACTGGTCCTGACCGGGACACCCGTCAGGACGCGCCCCCCGGCCGGGCGAGCCGGCCGCACGCGCCCAGCATCGCGTCCCTGCCCACCAGCTTCACCCGCTCGCCCCTCCGCAGGCTGCCGGCCAGCGAGGTCTCCGCGGCCTCGATCGCCAGCCAGTCCTCGTACGTCACCGGGCTCAGCCCGCGCGCGGCCAGCAGGTCGTCCAGCCGGGCGGTCGCGGTGCCCGGCACCGCCTCGGCGAGCAGCGTGCGCACGGTCTCGGCGGCGTCGGACTTGTTGGTCCCGATCACGCCCGTCGGCCCTCGCTTGAGCCAGCCCGCGACGTACTGCCGGTCCGTCACCCTGCCGGCGACGTTGGGCACCGTCATCGTCCCCGGGTCGAACGGAACCCCGGGCAGTGCCACGCTCTGGTAGCCCACCGAGCGCATCACCATGTCCGCGGGGATGGTCTCGAACTCGCCCGTCCCGACGACCCGTCCGTCCTCCAGCCGGGTCCGCTCCAGCCGTACGCCCTCGACCCGGGACACGCCGAGGATCTCCACCGGACGCAGCCAGAACCGCACCTCGAGGCGGCGGGGCCGGTCGGCCGGCTTGCGCTCCGACCACGACCGCAGGACGTCCACATTGCCCTTGACCTGCCGCGACAGCGTGGTCAGGTCGGCGACCGCGATCTCGTCGGGAAAGGTGAGGACGTCGGCGTTCAGCAGCTCGCCGAGCTCGCGCAGCTCCTTCAGGGTGAACTTCGCGTGCTCGGGGCCGCGCCGGCCGACCATGTGGATGCGCTTGACCCGCGAGGCGGCCAGCCGGTCGAGCACCTCCTCGGGCACGTCGGTGCCGCGCAGCTCGGCGGCGCTCTTGGCCATGATCCGCACCACGTCCACGGCGACGTTGCCGACGCCGATGACGACGACGTCCTCCACGTCGAGGGAGAAGGCGTCCGGCGGTACGTCCGGATGGCCGCAGTACCAGTTGACGAAGTCGGTCGCGGCGACGCTGCCCGGCAGGTCCTCGCCGGGGACGCCGAGGTGCCTGTCCACCATCGCGCCCGTGCAGTACACGACGGCGTCGTAGCAGGACAGCAGGTCGTCCGCGGACAGGTCCGCGCCCAGCTCGACGCCGCCCAGGAAGCGGACCCCCGGGGTCTCCAGCACCCTGCGCAGGTAGCCGGCGATCGACTTGATCGACGTGTGGTCGGGCGCGACGCCGTACCGGACGAGCCCGTACGGCGTGGGCAGGCGTTCGAGGACGTCCACCTCGACGGGGCCGCGCGACTGCTTGACCAGCGCCTCGGCGGTGTAGATGCCGGCCGGGCCCGACCCGACGATCGCGACGCGCAGTGTCACCATGGCCTCCAGGCACAGGCGGAGCTTCTACCTGTGATTCTTTATCATCGCGAGCACGCCCTGCCAGTGGTACGCCATGCCGTGCATCCCATGCGGATCCGTGTTGTGATGATTCGCGGGGTTGCGGGGGAGCGGCGGCCGCGATCAAAGTGATGCGCGTGGGCTCTGGGGCTAAAAGACGGGGAAACCCGCGGACGAGAAGGCCGGGCGGTGGCACCCTCCCTGACATGAGGGGACTCCGCGGGGGGCGGGACGAGCCCGGGGCCTCACCGGCCACGGCCAACGGCCCGCAGAACGGTCACGACGAAGGCGGCGGCGACGCGCCGCCACACGGCTCCGGCCCGGACGGGCTCAGGTACGAGGCGCTGGGACGGGTCATGGCCGCCCTGTCGGGCGAGGCCGAGACGCTCGAGGCGTGCCGCGACCTCACCTGGTGGCGGGGCACCGGCCGGTCCTGGCACATCGAGTGGCGCGACGGCCCGTACGCCGCCGAGGTGGCGGCGCTGCTCATGGAGCGGATCGGCGAGCCGGGGCCGGAGAGCGTGCCGGCGGCCCCCGCGGGCCCGGCGACCACCTCGACGGCGATGCTGAACGTGCTGGGCGTGACCTTCGTGCTGCGGGCCATCGACCCGTCCGGCATGGAACGGCACCGGAGCAGGGCCGGTCTGTGGCGGCTGTCGGCGGCGCTGGACGGCGGCCCGGTCGGCACGGGAGGGCGGTCGCGCCGGCACTGGGAGGAACTGCTCGGCGGCTGAGCCGGGCATGCCGTCGTTTACGTGAGGCGGTGAGGGTCCCGGAGTCGATAGCCTTGAGAGCACATCGTCTTCGTCTCGTCTCTCAGGTCGTCTCCGAGGATCCGCGCGGAGTTCCGCGTCGCGGGCCCCGAGGAGGCGCCCTCCGGCGAGACCTCTCACGAGCAAGGAGTAGCCGTGCTGCTGCGTATGTCGACCCTGTTCCTGCGCACCCTGCGTGAGGATCCGGCGGACGCGGAAGTGCCGAGCCACAAGCTGCTCGTCCGCGCCGGCTACATCCGCCGGGTCGCGCCCGGCATCTACTCCTGGCTGCCGCTCGGCAAGATCGTGCTGGAGAACGTCGCGCGGGTCGTGCGCGAGGAGATGGACCGGATGGGCGCGCAGGAGGTGCTCTTCCCCGCGCTGCTGCCCAGGGACTTCTACGAGCCCACGGGCCGCTGGACCGAGTACGGCGACACGCTGTTCCGGCTGAAGGACCGCAAGGGCTCCGACTATCTCCTGGGGCCGACCCACGAGGAGATGTTCACCGACATGGTGAAGGGGGAGTACTCCTCCTACAAGGATTATCCCGTCACCCTGTACCAGATCCAGACGAAGTATCGCGACGAGGCCCGGCCCCGGGCGGGAATCCTGCGGGGCCGCGAGTTCGTCATGAAGGACTCCTACTCCTTCGACCTCGACGACGACGGTCTCAAGCGGTCCTACGAGATGCACCGCGAGGCGTACATCCGCATCTTCGAGCGCCTCGGCATCGACTACAGGATCTGCTTCGCGATGTCGGGCGCGATGGGCGGGTCGGCCTCCGAGGAGTTCCTCGCCCCCTGCCCGACCGGTGAGGACACCTTCGTGGCCTGCCACAACTGCGGCTACGCGGCCAACGCCGAGGCCGTCGTCACGCCCGCGCCGCCCGCCGTCACCGCCGAGCAGCCGCCCATGAGGGTGCTCGACACGCCCGACACCCCGACGATCGAGTCGCTGGTGACGTACGTCAACGAGCAGCACGGCCTCGGCATCACCGCCGCGGACACGCTGAAGAACCTCGTCGTCAAGGTCCGCACGCCGGGCTCCGACGAGGTCAAGACAGTGATCATCGGGGTGCCCGGCGACCGCGAGGTCGACTTCAAGCGCCTGGAGGCGGCGCTCTCACCCGGCGTGCCGGAGATCTTCGAGGCCGAGGACTTCGCCCGCCATCCCGGCCTGGTGCGCGGCTACATCGGCCCGCAGGTGCTCAGGGACCTGGGGATCACCTACCTGGTCGACCCGCGCGTGGTGGAGGGCTCGGCCTGGGTGACGGGCGCCAACGAGCCGGGCAGGCACGCCGCGCACGTGGTCGCGGGCCGCGACTTCCAGCCCGACGGCACGATCGAGGCCGCCGAGGTGCGGGCCGGCGACTCCTGCCCCCGCTGCGCGCACCCGCTGTCGATCGACCGGGGCATCGAGATCGGCCACATCTTCCAGCTCGGCCGCAAGTACGCCGACGCCGCCCAGCTCGACGCGCTCGGGCCCGACGGCAAGCCCATCCGCATCACCATGGGCTCGTACGGGGTCGGCGTGTCCCGGGCGGTGGCCGTGCTCGCCGAGCAGCGCCACGACCAGCTCGGCCTGGTGTGGCCCAGAGAGGTCGCGCCCGCCGACGTGCACATCGTCGGCACCGGCAAGGAGAACCAGATCGAGGTCGCCAGCACGCTCGCCGAGACCCTCGAGGCGCGGGGGCTGCGGGTGCTCGTGGACGACCGTCCCGGGGTGTCGCCCGGCGTCAAGTTCAAGGACTCCGAGCTGCTCGGCCTGCCCACCGTGCTGATCGTCGGCCGGGGCCTGGCCAGCGGCGTGGTCGAGCTGCGCGACCGGGTCACCGGCACCAAGGAGGAGATCCCGCTGGACGAGGCCGTCGAGCGGGTCCTGGCCGCCTGCCGGGCCTGATCGCCGGACACCCTATCGTCGGACACAGGGCGCCGCCGTCCCCCGCGCACGACGCACACGGGGCGGCGGCGCGGCCTTTTCGCCGGACGCCGGTCGTGGCCCGCGCCGCCTACTGGCCGTCGGACGCGGACGGCTCCGGCTGGGCCTCCTGACCGGACGTCTCCGCGGAGCCGTCCGCCGCGGCGGATTCGGCGTCCTGAGTGGGGATGGCGACGTCGAAGTCGGTGCCGTCCCGGCCCATGCCCGGGAACGGGTCACCGATCTTCGGCTGCCAGCCGTACGCCCGGGTCGCGCACTCCTGCGCGGTCAGCGCCGCGATCCGCCGCAGGCCGGGGTCGGGGTCGGCGGCCAGCTCCAGGTAGGCGGTGATCATCCGCTGCTCCACCAGCACGGCCAGGCGCACCGCGTCGGCCGGTTCGCGCACCTCGAAGGGCAGGCGGTAGGTCGGGACCGGCTCGGCGGGGGTGCCGCCCCGCTGGGTGATGAGCGCGCGGAGCTGGTCGCGCCGCGCCCGGTGGGCGTCGAACCCCGCCATGGCGCGCCTGAGCAGCGCACCGCTCGTCTTCCCGCCGATCACTCCGTACGCGAACACGGCGGCGTGCTCGGCGGTCAGGACGCGGCCGAGCACGTCGCCGGACGGCGACCCGGCGGGCGTGGTCGGGCTCTCAGTCACGCACCCTCCCCAAGGCGACGACGTGGACGGCCTCGCACGCCCCGATGCTCGCCAGGAGCTGGGACAGAGCGGGGGAGGCCGCGGCCATCTGCGCCGGGCGCGCCGACGCGGCGCGCCGCTCGGCGTCCCTCAGCGCTTTCACGGAGACCGCCGCCTGCCCATCCGACGGCGACCCCGAGGGCGAGGACGGGGACGGCGGCGCGGGGCTCGCGGGGAACGTTCCCGTGCCGCTCGCGGCGGGCAGGAGCACGCGCAGGGCCTGCAGATGGGCCACGTGACGCTGACGGAACGGCTCCAGCGCCGCGGCCCGGTCCGGCAGGGCGGCGGCCGCGCGCCCGTACAACGACACCAGCTGCTCCTTGCCGGCGATCAGCGAGGCGAGCAGCACGGCCTGCGGGTCCGGCGACGCCGGCGCGGCCGGTCGCCGAGGGCTCGAGGAACAGCCGGCCGCGGCCAGACCGGCCGCGGCGGCGGAGCCCAGCAACGCGCGTCTCGTCACCCGTGCCCCGCCGCTGTGTCTCACGACACAGCATCGTACGGCGCGCCGCCCAGTGGTCATCGCCCCGTGACCACGATGATCGTGCACGTGTCGGAGCGCCGCTCGGGTGTGGCGCTGTTTCCACCTCCCGGTGTCGATAGGCTGTTGGCACATCGGGCTAGGCACACGGTCACAGCCACACGGTCATTGGGAGGTCGGCATGGGCATCGACGCTCGACGCGGCCGCCTGGTTGAGCTGCTCGGCCCGGTGGTCGCCGCCGAGGGCTTCGACCTGGAGGACGTGACGGTCACACCGGCGGGTCGCCGGCGGCTGGTGCGCGTCGTGGTGGACCGGGACGGCGGCGTGAGCCTGGACGACGTGGCCGACGTGAGTCAGTCGGTCTCCAAGCGGCTGGACGAGGTGGACGTGCTCGGCGGCAGCCCGTACGTCCTCGAGGTCACCTCTCCCGGCGTCGACAGGCCGCTCACCGAGCCGCGCCACTGGCGCCGGGCGCGCGGGCGGCTGGTGAAGGCGGAGCTGCGGGACGGCACCTCCGCGGAGGGCCGCGTGACCGAGGCCGACGAGACCGGCGTGGAGCTGGACGGCACGCGCCGCCTCGCGTACGGCGAGCTGGTGCGCGGCCGGGTGCAGGTCGAGTTCAACCGGCGCGACGCCGGGCTCGACGACGAACTTGACGAGGACCTCGATGTCGACGAAGACATCGACGACGCCGACGACGAGGGCTAGGGGGAGCCTTGTGGACATTGACATGAGCGTCCTGCGCAGCCTGGAGCGGGAGAAGGACATCTCCTTCGACCTGGTCGTCAAGGCGATCGAGGACGCGTTGCTCATCGCGTACTTCCGGACGGAGGGCGCGGCGCAGAAGGCGCGCGCCGAGCTGGACCGCGACACGGGCCACGTGATCATCTGGGCGGCCGAGCTGGACGAGAACGGCGACGTCGTGCGGGAGTACGACGACACCCCGTCCAACTTCAGCCGGATCGCCGCCACCACGGCCAAGCAGGTGATCCTGCAGCAGCTGCGCGACGCCGAGGACGAGATCAACTTCGGTGAGTTCGCCAGCCGCGAGGGCGAGCTGGTCGCGGGCGTCATCCAGCAGGGCAAGGACCCGCGGGTGGTGCTGGTCGACCTCGGCAAGATCGAGGCGATCCTGCCGCACAACGAGCAGGTCCCGGGTGAGGAGTACGCGCACGGCGAGCGCATCCGCTGCTACGTCGTGCAGGTGAAGAAGGGGCCCAAGGGCCCGTCGGTCACCCTGTCGCGCACTCATCCCAACCTCGTGAAGAAGCTCTTCGCGCTGGAGGTCCCGGAGATCGCCGACGGCACGGTGGAGATCGCGGCCATCGCGCGCGAGGCCGGCCACCGCACCAAGATCGCGGTGAGGTCGCGCAAGCCCGGCGTCAACGCCAAGGGCGCCTGCATCGGCCCGATGGGCTCGCGCGTGCGCAACGTCATGACGGAGCTGCACGGCGAGAAGATCGACATCATCGACTGGTCGGAGGATCCGGCGGAGTTCGTCGGGAATGCCCTGTCGCCCGCGCGTGTTTCCCGTGTCGAGGTGGTCGACGCCGACAGCCGCACCGCGCGGGTGATCGTGCCCGACTACCAGTTGTCCCTGGCGATCGGCAAGGAAGGGCAGAACGCCCGCCTCGCCAACCGTCTGACGGGCTGGCGGATCGACATCCGGCCGGACACCGAGCAGGCACCTGCTGATCCCGCTGATGCGTCGGCAAGGTAAGCTGGAATATGGTTACCAGGCAGCCCCGCTGAGAACGTGTGTGGGCTGCCGGGTTCGCACGGTAAAGTCCGAGTTGCTCCGCCTGGTCGTGGCCGAGGGCGTGATCGTCCCCGACACGGCAGGACGGCTTCCGGGACGCGGTGCGTCGCTGCACCCGTCCCCGCGCTGTCTGGAGCTCGCCGAGCGTCGCCGGGCGTTCCCTCGCGCGTTCCGCGTGGAGGGGCCGCTTGACACGTCGCTCTTGCGGGCTCACGTGGAGGGGTTGACGCCGGGGCGGTCCGGGTGAATGGTTACCGCTGGCCCTCGGTATCGGCTCCGGGAGCCAGGGCACGACGAAATTGTCATGTAGGACGCCGAGTTGATGGGCGGAGTCAGATTGCTATGAGCGCCTGATGAGCACGCGGCGATGAGTACGTTCAGGTAGCGACGGTCCGGCGGCACTGCAAGCCTCCCGGGCCGAGTTAGGGAGTGCAGTGGCGAAGGTCCGCGTATACGAGCTCGCCAAGGAGTTCGGGGTCGAGAGCAAGGTCGTCATGGCCAAGCTCACCGAAATGGGCGAGTTCGTGAGGTCGGCATCCTCGACGATAGAGGCGCCGGTCGTCCGCAAATTGACTGAGGCGTTCAAGGGTGACGCCTCCAAGGGCGGGGGTAGGCCCGCCCGTCCGGCGCAGCCGAAGCCTGCGCCGAGGCCGGCTGAGAGCCAGGCCAACGGGGGCGCCCCGCAGGCGCCCGTTTCCCAGTCCACCGGCGCGGTGGCCAAGCCGGGCCCGAAGCCCGGCCCGCGGCCCGCTCCGCGTCCGGTCCCGATGCCTCACCCGCCGGTGTCCCAGCCGGACGTGGCGCGCCCCGAGGCCGCCCGTCCGCAGACGCCGCGTCCGGAGGTCCAGCGTCCGGAGGCCCCGCGTACGGACGCCCCGCGTCCGGCGGCCGCGGGCCCCAGGCCGGGTGCTCCCGGCGCCGGCGCGCCGAAGCCCGGTCCCAGGCCGGCCTCGGCCCCGCGCCCGGGTGGCGCACCCGCCGGTCCCGGCGCGCCCACCGGCGGCGCTCCGCGCCCCGGCGGGCCCAAGCCGGGCCCGCGCGGCCCGCGTCCGGGCAACAACCCGTTCTCCTCGAACGCCAGCGGCATGGGCCAGCGCCCCGCGCGTCCGGGCGGTCGTGACGGCGGTCGTCCCGACCGCGGTGACCGTCCCGAGCGTGCGGACGGTCCGCGCGAGCCGCGCCGTGACGGCGGCCGGGACGGCGCCATGCCGCGTCCGCCGGCCGCGCGTTCCGGCGCTCCGGGCGCCGGCGGTCCGCGTCCCGGGCCCGCGGGCCCGCGTCCCGGACCGGGCATGGGCGGTCCGCGCCCCGGCCCCGGCGCCGGTGGGCGGCGGCCATGG
>NZ_JBFAOO010000081.1:0-32282 GCF_040675265.1 Microbispora sp. NPDC049633 | reverse complement strand
GGCGCGCCGGTCTGGTTGACGGTGCGCAGCAGCGCGGCGCCCGCCGTGGAGCCGGGGTCGAACGCGTTGACCGTGAAGCTGCGCAGCAGGCCCGCCATCGCGGCCGACAGCCGTTTGCTGGCCAGGTCCTCCAGCTCGCGGATCTCGCGGCGGATGGGCTCGCGCCGGACGCTCTGCCGGAAGACCTTCAGGAAGCCGAGTGTGCCGAGCATGAGCGTGACCGACATCGAGAAGGAGTCGACCACGTCGAGCTGGAGCTGCTCGGGGGTGACCTTCGCCTCGTCGTCGTCCACCGGACGGAAGTAGCTGCCGCCGGAGAACAGCGGACGGCCGTCGTCCGCGGTGTACGTGCGCAGGTACTGCCCAATGATCTTGAGGAGCAGCTTGGGGATCTCGACCGCGTCGCCGAGGACGGACAGCGCGGCCAGTACGTCGTCGGCCGTCTCGTCCGGCGTGTCCAGGCGGAAGCCGGGCAGCTCGGAGGCCGGATACATGAAGCACAGGAGCTGCTCGGCGTCGGAGATCGAGTTCGACCCGTCCCGGCCTCCCCACGCCCAGGCGCCGTCCCGGTAGGAGGCGCGTGCGGCCGCCTCCCACAGCTCCAGAAGCTGCTGTCGCGGCTGGAGTTTCATTCGTGGCCCTCTCTGCGCTGCGCCGTCCTTGCCGCGCCCTTTCCGCACCGCCCTGGACGCGGAAATGGACGCACGTGTGGCTGGGCGGGACCGAGGCCGGGGTCCCCCAGACCCTCCCTAGGGGTTTCCTTTTCCGACTCAGGTGGAGACGGAACCACCACAACCCTTATACCATTGGATTCCTGCTCCGTCGCCTGGACCATCCGTGGTATTTCGTACGCCGCCTGGTTGTTGTGATTGGAGAGATACCCCAGAGAAAAACAGACATATATGTCCCAAGTCTGAGAGATATTTGAAATGTCCCAAACCGTGGCTCCAAGGGATATAACGGACTGTCGTCCCGCACAGCCGCGGCCTGCGGCCGGAGCGGAGTGCGAAGGCGGGACGGTCCTGGTCACGGGGACGGGCATCGACGCGGCGCTGCTGGAGCCGCTCGCCCGGCAGGGACTCACGGTACGGCGGCCCGCGTCGCCGCTGACCGAGGACCAGCTTGCGCGCGAGCTGGTGGGGGCGGTCGCCTACCTGCACGGCGGCGAGGAGCGGGCGACGGCGCCGGCGCTGCGCGAGGCGCGCGAGACGCTGAGGGTCGTGGCCTTCCTCGGGGTGGGCTACGAGAACTTCGTCGACGTCGCGGCGGCCGACCGGCTGGGCATCGCCGTCACGAACACGCCGGGGGCGGCGACGGACGCGGTCGCGACGTTCACGGTCGCGCAGATCGTCAACGCCAACCTGGGCATTCCCCGGCACCTGGGCGACCGGGTCCCCGGCTGGCACGGCTCCGAAGAACTCCCGCACGAGCTCGCCGCCCGCAGCGTCGGCATCATCGGGATGGGCGCGAACGGCCGGCGGATCGCGGAGATCCTGCGCCGGGGCTTCGGCGTCCGCGTGTCCTACTTCAGCCGCACCCGCAGGCCCGACGCCGAGCACGACCTCGGCATCTCCTACCTGCCCCTGCTCGACCTGGCCGCCGCCAGCGACATCCTCGTGGTCATGGTGCCGGAGACCGGCGAGACCAGGTCGATGGTCGACTCGACGGTGATCGGCCGGATGCCGGAGGGCGCGATCCTCGTCAACACCGCCCGCCCGGCCATCGTCAGTCCCGGCGCCCTGTACGCCGGCCTGGAGAAGGGCCGCGTCGGCATGGCGGTCTTCGACGGCTTCTATGACCCGGAATGCGAAGAAGCCATCGAATTGCGGCGAGATTTCCCCAACCGCCTTCTGATCACCGGGCACATCGCCTCCCACACCGCCGAGGCGATGCACCGGATGGTGCGCCAGGCGGTGAAGTCCATCGCGAATGTGCTGACGTACGGATCGGACGAACACGAGGTGGGATCGCGTCCCCGGCCGCGTTTCCGATGACCCGAGGAAAAATCCGGCACGCGGAACGGTAGGGCGGCGCGTGAAAAGGGGAAACCGTTTGGGAAACCCAAGACAAACCCCTCCGCTCTTCCGGGAAGTGATACGTGGACGGCCATGACCCGATCCCCCCGGCGGGGACGATCACGACGCCCACGGGGGCGCGCGCCCTGGTCGAGGCGCTGCGGCTGCACGGCGTCGACACGATTTTCGGCATTCCGGGCACCCACAACCTCGCGATCTACGAGGAGCTCGACCGGGCGGGCGTGCGGTGCGTGACGCCGCGGCACGAGCAGGGCGCGGGATACGCCGCCGACGGGTACGCGAGGGTGACCGGCAGGCCGGGCGTCGTCGTCACCACCACCGGCCCCGGCGTGGTCAACGCGGCCACGGCCCTCGGCCAGGCGTACTCCGACTCCTCACCGATCCTGCTCGTCTCCCCGGGCGTCCCGACCGGCCATCCTCGCGACGGCCGCGGCTACCTGCACGAGAGCAGGGACCAGTCGCGGGCGATCGACGCGCTGTGCGCCTGGAGCCACCGCGTGACGACCGTGCGGGAGATCCCCGCCGCCGTCGCCCGCGCCTTCGGGCGCTTCGCCGAGGGCCGCCCCCGCCCGGTCCACGTCGAGATTCCCTTCGACCTGCTCGACCTGGAGGGGCAGGTCAAGATCGTTCCGCCGTACCTGATCACGCGCCGCGAGCCCGATCCGGGGGCTCTCGACGCGGCGGCGGGGCTGCTGCGGGCGGCACGCCACCCCGGTCTCGTGCTCGGCGGCGGAGCGCAGTGCCCGGGCCGGCGGAGCCCGGCCGGCGAGGCGCCGCCGGTGGGGAGTCTGGCGATGCGCCTGGCGGAACGGCTCGGCGCGCGGGTCGTGACCACGGTCAACGGCAAGGGCGCGGTGCCGGAGAGCCACCCGCTGGTGCTCGGCGCCACGCTGCACCTGGCGGCCGTCCGCCGATGGCTCGCCGCGTGCGACGTCGTGCTGGCCGTCGGCACCGAGCTGGGCCCGGCCGACCTGTGGGACGACGCCTTCACCCTGTCCGGCCGCCTCGTGCGCGTCGACATCGACCCCGGGCAGATGCACGGCGACCACGTGGCCGACGTGGCGATCGTCGCGGACGCGGAGCTCGCCATGCGCGGGCTGGCCGAGCGGCTCGACCGGCAGGGCGTCGTGCCGCGGCCGCGCCGGGAGCGGGACCCCGGCACGGGCCACACGGCGGAGCTAGAGGAGCTCACCCGCAGGTGGTCCGGCCAGCTCGCGGCGCTGCGCCGGGCCCTGCCGCCGGAGACCGTCGTGGTGGGCGACAACTCGATGGTCGTCTACCACGGGGCGCTCGTCGGCATGCCGATGGACCCGCCCGGGCGATTCCTGTTCCCCACCGGGTTCGGCACGCTGGGCTTCGCACTGCCGGCCGCCATCGGCGCCAAGCTCGGGCGGCCCGACCTTCCCGTGGTGGCGCTGGCCGGCGACGGCGCCTTCCAGTTCAGCCTGCAGGAGCTGGCCACGGCGGTGCAGCTGGAGCTGAGCCTGCCGATCGTCGTGTCCGCCAACGGCGGCTTCGGGGAGATCCGCGAGGAGATGCGCGAGCGCGGCATGCGGCCGGTCGCCGTGGACCTGCACGCGCCCGACTTCCCCGCCCTCGCCGCCGCGTACGGCGCGCGGGGCCGCGCCGTCAAGACGCCGGGGGAGCTGGAGGAGGCGGTCGCCGAGGCCCTGCGCGTTCCGGTGCCCACCGTGATCGTCGTGCCCGAGGAGGAGTAGCCGCGGCGGTTCAGCGGGCGGGCGCGAGCGGGAGCCGCAGCACGAAACGGGCGCCCCGGTCGCTGTCCTCGATGGTGAGCGTCCCCCCGTGCGCCTGGGCGATCTGGCGGGCGATGGACAGGCCGAGCCCGGTGCCCCCGGCGTCCTTCGACTGGGCGGCGTCGAGCCGGGTGAAGCGCTGGAAGACGAACTCCCGCTTGTCGGGCGGGATCCCCGCGCCGTCGTCGAGCACCTCCAGCACGCCCTTGCCGTCCTCGCGGCGCACGGTCACGGTCAGCGTGGAGGCCGCGTGCCGCTCGCCGTTGTCGAGGAGGTTGTTGAGCAGGCGTGCGAGGGCCATCCGGTTGCCGACGACGACGACGCCGGGCGTCAGGTGCCGCACCATCTCCACCTTGCGCGGCCTGCGGTCGAGCTCACGGGCGGTGAGGCCGCCGAGGTCGGCGGGCTCGCGCCGGGGTGAGGCGCCGGAGTCGAGCCGGGCGAGCTGGAGCAGGTCGGTCACGAGCGCCTGCAGACGGTCGCAGCTGCCCAGCAGGGCGCGTCCGGTGGCGGGCCAGTCGGCGTCCTCGCTGTGCAGCAGCGCCTCCTCGATCTCCGTGCGCATGGCGGTCAGCGGGCTGCGCAGGTCGTGGGAGGCGTCGGAGGCGAAGCGCCGCTGCCGCTCGACGGCCGTCTCCGCCCGGTCCAGGGTCTGGTTGGCGGTCTCGGCGAGCCGGCGTATCTCGTCGTGGTGCTTCGGCACCGGCACGCGCTGACTGAGGTCGGTGGCGGTGATCCTGGCCAGCTTGCTCGTGATCGCCTCGACCGGGCCGAGCGCCCTGCGCACGGTCTGATAGGTGCCGAGCGCGGTCACCGCGACCAGCAGGAGCGAGCCGCCGAGCAGCGCCGCGAGCAGCGGGCCGCTGACATACCACGGCACGGGGTCGTCGGCCGCGTAGATCGTCCACAGGCCGCCGGTGTTGTGGAAGCGGAAGGCGACGACGTCCACGCACCGGCCCGGGAACGCCGGGGAGTCGCAGAGCTGCTTGCTCGTCTCCGGGCTCGTCAGCTCCGGCCGGAACGCGGCTATGCGCGGGCGCCCCACGAGGCTGTCGCTGACGGAGACGATCCGGCCGCCGTGGTCGATCACCTGCACGCCGGCCAGGTCCTGATCCAGGAGCACCGGAGGCAGCCGGTCGCGCTTGGCCTGGTAGGCGAGGCGTACGGCGGTGGTGGTGATCTCGTCGGTCTTGTACCGCTCGGCGGTGCCGTGCAGGACGAGGAGAACGAGCAGCACGGCGACGGCGCACAGGAGCGCCGTCACCGCGCTCCCCAGCACCGTCAAGCGGATCCGCACCGGGGATCCCCGCCACCCGCTCATCTGATTCCCCCCGGTAATCAGATGACCAACCAGGATTCGTGGCCCGCCGCCGGGCCTCCCCACCCGGCTCTTCTGGCACGTTACCTCTGCCGGTGATCGCCGCAGTCGCCGGGGACGTCGCTGTCCGGTCCTTACCCGTTCCGGCCTCGTACGCGCCCGGCTCACTCCGTCGCGGAAGGGCGAGGTCCGACGACGTAGCGACCGCCGGCGAAGCCCGTCACCGGACGGCCAACCGCCATGAGCCCGCCCAGCACGTCGCGTACGGCGTGCCGCCACGCCTTGGCCGTCTCCGGGGCGGTCCGGCGCAGGGACTCCACGTCCGCGGGCACGGAGACGAGCACCACCGGGGCGCCGGTGTCCAGGGCCACCGGCCGCCCGTCCCGCTCGGCGAGCGCGGCCACCGCGCCGTCCGCCCCGGCGGGCCGGTACGGCAGGCCGTCGCACGCCCGCGCCACCCACGGGTCGTCCAGCCGCCACACGGCGAGGACGCGGTCGGACTCGTCGCCGGCGTTGACCGCGTCGCCCATCGGCCCGTAGAAGTCGGGCAGGTACTCCTCCGGCAGCGCGGCGAGCTTGGCCAGGTTGAAGTGGGCGTTGCGGCGCACCAGGGGATCGAAGGTCCAGGTGATCCGGCTCAGGCCGCGCTCCAGGGCCCAGGCCCGCTGGTGCAGCTTGAGGGCGAATCCGGCGCCGGGCCGCACGGCCCCGGTCACGTGCGAGTGCAGCGCCCGCCCCGCGGGCGCCGCGAGGAAGGCGACCCCGGCGCCGACGAGTTCCGCACCGTCGAACGCCCCGGCGACGTACCCGCCCGCGTGGGTCAGCGCCCGCATCAGCTCCGCCGTGGCCGGCGGGTTCCACGGCTCCGGGTGCCAGATGCCGTCGAACAGCCGGACCGCCCGCGCGAACTCGGCGATCGTGCGCAGCTCGGCGATCCGCAGGCCGCGCTGTGCGGCGGCCGCGGCCGCCTGGTCCCGGGCGACGGCGGGGTCCCCCGGGTCCCCGGCGCTCACGCGCTCTTCCGGGTTCACGCGGTCCTCCCGGTTCACGCGGTCCTCCCGGTTCACGCGGTCCTCCCGGTTCACGCGGTTCTCCGGGTTCACGCGCTCTTCCGGGTTCACGCGGTCTCCTGGGGGGTCCGCCTCGTGTCCCGTGCCATGGGGGCGGCGTCGTCGCCGGGGCCGATCGGCCCGCCCGACAGCACGTACGCCGCCAGCGCCGCGACCAGGCGGGCGCGTGCCGGCATCTCGGCGACCACGACGTGCTCCCCGGCGGCGTGCGCGCCGCCGCCCACCGCGCCCAGGCCGTCGAGCGTCGGGCAGCCGACGTCGGCCGTGAAGTTGCCGTCCGAGCCGCCGCCGACGGCCGCCCCGCGCAACGGCGCCATGCCCAGCTCGCGCGCGAGCCGTACGGCGACGTCGAAGAGCCCGGCGGAGGCGGCGGCGTCGAGGGGCGGGCGGTTCGGCCCGCCGCGCAGGTCCAGCCGGACACCCGGAGTGCGCGGGGTCAGCGCCCGCATCAGCTCGTCCACCCGCCGCTGCGCCGCCCGATCGGGTACGCGTACGTCGACGGCCACCCGGGCCCGTGCCGGGACCGTGTTGGTGCTCGTCCCGGCGGTCAGCATGGTGGGCGTCACCGACGTCGCCCCCGCCCTGGACGACGACTCGACCTGGGCCGCGATGTCCGCGATGGCGAGCACCTGGTGAGCCAGCTCGACGCCGGCGTTGGCCCCCAGTTCGGGTTCGAGACCGGCGTGCGCGGCCCGGCCGTGCACGGTCAGCTCGTACCGCGAGATGCCCTTGCGGGCCGTCTTCAGCGCGCCGCCGTCCGCGCTCGCCTCCAGCACGAACGCGGCGGCGCACCGCGACGCGATCGACTCGATCACCGGGCGGGAGGTCGGCGAGCCGAGCTCCTCGTCCCCGACGACGAGCACGGTCAGGCCCTCGGGGGACGGCAGCGAGGCGACCGCGTGGAAGAGCTGCACGAGACCGGCCTTCATGTCGAACACGCCGGGCCCCCGCGCCACCCCGTCCCGCACCGACCAGGGGTGCTCGCGCAGCGTGCCGACGGGCCAGACGGTGTCGTGGTGGCCCAGCAGCAGGACCCGCGGCGCGCCGAACGACCAGCGCAGGTGGGTGACCCCGTCGATCACCAGGGTCTCCGGCTCGGCGCCGAGCAGCCTGCGGCCCAGCGCCCCCACGACGCGGGCGCTGCGCGCCACCGCCTCGTGGTCCGTGGAGTACGACTCGCAGAGCACCAGCTCCTCGAGGTCGGCCAGCATGGCCTCCGGGTCCACCGTTACTGCCGTTCCCGCGCCGTGCGGCCCAGCTCGGCGCGGAACAGGCGCATCACGTTGGCGCCCAGGATCTTCTGGATCTCCTCGTCGGCGAACCCCCGCTTGAGGAGCGCGTCGGTCACCAGCGGAAGGCCGCGCGGGCCCTCCAGCCCGGGGATGGCGGCGTTCGCGTCGATCCCGGAGTAGCTGAAGCCCTCGCAGCACGGCGGGGTGAGGTCGGCGTACACCTCGCGCACGAAGTCGGGGCCGAGACCCACGTGGTCGATGCCGGCGACACCGGCGATGTGCTCGATGTGGTCCACGAGATGGTCGACCGTGGCCGAGCGGGCGTCCTCGGTGAGGAAGGCGGCGAGGAAGTTCACGCAGACGACGCCGCCGCCCGCGGCGACGCCCCTGAGCTGCTCGTCGGTGAGGTTCCTGTGGTGGTCGCGCAGGGCGCGCGCGGAGGAGTGCGTCGCGATGACGGGCCGGGTCGCGATCTCCAGCACGTGCGCGACGCCCGTGGCGCCCAGGTGCGAGATGTCGAAGAGCATGCCGAGCCGCTCCATCTCACGCAGCGCCTCGACGCCGTGACTGGTGAGCCTGGAACCGGTGCCGTCCTGGCCGCTGCCGTCGGCGAGAGCCGTACGGCCCCAGTGGGCGATCGAGGCGACGCGGACCCCGAGGCGGTGCAGGGCCGGGATCAGCTCGACGCTCTCGTCGATCCCCGGCATGCTCTCCAGGGCCAGCACCAGGGCGATCCTGCCGAGGGCGAGGGCCTCGTCGATCTGCTGCCCGTCGTGGCACAGCGCCACCGTGTCGGGGTTGCCCTCGGCCAGCACGTGGGCGCACTCGATCATCCGCAGGGTCTGGCGCAGCGCGCCCTCCGGGCGGAACTGGCTCTCCACGAACACGGGCAGCACCTGCACGTCGACCCCGCCCTGGACGAGCTGGGGGAGCCACTGCTCGCGGAAGAACGAGGCCCATGCCGCGGGCGGCCGGGCGGAGACGGCCATGAGCAGGTCGTTGTGGGTGTCGGCGACCACGGACCTGACGTGCAGGCTCTGCTGATCAACGGGCACGCTGGGGATCCTTCCTGGCGGCGGGGCGTCAAATGGGACGTTACTCCTCCCGGAACGTTCCGCCAGCAGGCTGTAGTGTGCGCGGGTGGAATCGATCTCCTGCACCCTCGCCGAGGTGGTCGAACGCCTGGAGGCGTTGTACGACCCCTCGTGGGCCGAGCCCTGGGACGCGGTGGGCCTCGTCTGCGGCGACCCGGAGCAGGCCGTACGGAGGATCCTGTTCGCGGTCGACCCGGTCGCCGTGGTGGTGGACGAGGCCCTCGGCTGGGGGGCCGACCTCGTCGTCACCCACCACCCGCTCTACCTGCGCGGCACCACGAGCGTCGCCGCCACGACCTTCAAGGGCCGGGTCGTGCACCGGCTCATCCGCGGCGGCGCCGCGCTCTACGCCGCGCACACCAACGCCGACGTCGCCGACCCCGGGGTCTCCGACGCGCTCGCGCGGGCCGTCGGCCTGACCGGGGACCTGCGGCCCCTCCAGCCCTCCGCCGCCGACCCGCGCCGCGGGCTCGGCCGCGTCGGCGACCTGCCCGCCCCGATGCCGCTGCGGGAGTTCGCCGCGCTGGCCGCCTCCGGGCTGCCCCGCACGGCGGGCCCGCCGCGGGTCGCGGGCGATCTCGACCGGCCGGTGCGTACGGTCGCCGTCTGCGGCGGCGCGGGCGACTCGCTGCTGGGGACGGCACGGGCCGCGGGCGTGGACGTCTTCCTGACGGCCGACCTGCGGCACCACCCGGCCAGCGAGCACCTGGAGGCGGACGGGCCCGCGCTCGTCGACGCCTCCCACTGGGCCACGGAATGGCCGTGGCTCGCGGACGCCGCCCGGCGTCTGACGTCAGCGCTGGCGGCCAGGGGCATTACTGTTGAGGCGCGCGTCTCCGACGCCGTCACCGACGCCTGGACGGCGACGACCACCGACTTGGACCCCCGAGCATCTTGAGGGATTTGGGATGAAGGCCGCACCGGAAGCACAGAAGCGTCTGCTCGATCTCGCGGAGCTCGACACGGGTCTCGACCGGTTGCGGCACCGCCGCCGCAGCCTGCCCGAGCTCGCCGAGATCGACGAGCTGTCCAAGAGGCTGGCCCGGGTCTCGACGCAGATCATCGCCGCCGAGACCGAGGCCGGCGACCTCGCCCGGGACCAGGCCAAGGCCGAGTCCGACGTCGACGCCGTACGCGTGCGGGTGGACCGGGACACCAAGCGCCTCGACTCCGGGCAGGTCTCCTCCCCGAAGGACCTGGCGAGCCTCCAGTCCGAGATCGTCTCGCTGCGGCGCAGGCAGTCGGACCTGGAGGAGGTCGTGCTGGAGATCATGGAACGCCGGGAGGCGGCCGACGCCGGGGTCGCCACGCTCAAGTCGGAGCGGGACGAGGTGACCGGCACGCTGCGCGCCGCCGAGGACCGCCGCGACGCGGCCTTCGCGGAGATCGACAAGGAGCTCGGCGAGCTGACCGGTGGCCGGTCCGCGATCACCGCCGACGTTCCGGCCGACGTGCTCGCGCTGTACGAGAAGATGCGCGAGCAGAGCGGCGTCGGCGCCGCCATGCTGCACGGCGGCCGGTGCCTCGGCTGCCGCACGAGCCTGTCGATCGCCGACCTCAACCGCATCCGGGCCGCCGCGCACGACGAGGTGGTCCGCTGCGAGGAGTGCCGCCGGATCCTGGTGCGTACGGCCGAGTCGGGGCTGTGACGGCGGCGATGGGCGCGACGGGGGGTTACGTCGTCGAGGCCGACGGCGGGTCGCGGGGCAACCCCGGCCCGGCCGGGTACGGCGCGGTGGTCAAGGACGACGCCGGGCGGGTGCTCGCCGAGGCCGCCGAGTCGATCGGCACCGCGACCAACAACGTGGCCGAATATCGCGGGCTCATCGCCGGGCTCCGGGCACTGCTCGCACTCGGCGCAGAGGGCGGGCGGGTCGAGGTGCGGATGGATTCCAAGCTGGTCATCGAGCAGATGGCCGGCCGCTGGAAGGTCAAGCACGAGGGCCTGCGGCCGCTCGCCCTGGAGGCGGCGGGCCTGGCCCGGCGCTTCCGCGTCACCTGGACGTGGATTCCGCGCGAGCGCAACAGCCACGCCGACCGGCTCGCCAACGAGGCGATGGACGCCGCCGCCCGGGGGGAGACGTGGCAGGCGAGCGAGATCACCTCCGCACCGGCGGCCGCTCCGGCCGTCGAGCCCGGCGCCGAGCCGCCCAACACCGACGCGCCCACGCTGTTCGACGAGGCCGGCGGGATTCCCGCGTCCGGCGCCTCTGCTCCCGGCGTCCCGGCTCCGGCCGCCGCCGATGGGCGTACGGGGGCGTCCGGCGCGACGGGCGTGAGGACCGCCGATGGACGTGCGGCGGCGGGTGCGGAGACCGACGGCGGACGCGCGTCGGCGGACGCGGGGACCGCCGGCAGGGCTGGGGACGCGGCGGCCGGGACCGCCACCTCCCATGACCGGCGCGGGCACGGATGGATGCCCCGGGCCACGCGCGTCGCCACGTCCCTGCTCCTGCTCCGGCACGGACAGACGCCGCTGTCGGTGGAGAAGCGGTTCTCCGGGCTCGGCGACCCGTCGCTCACCGCCACCGGACTCGCCCAGGCCGAGGCCGCGGCCCTGCGCCTGTCGCGTCAGCCGTACGAGGTCGAGGTGATCGTCACCTCCCCGCTCACCCGCGCCCGGCAGACGGCGGAGGCGGTGGCCGCCGGGACCGGCCTCACGGTGCTGGTCGACGACGATCTCCGGGAGACCGACTTCGGCGCGTGGGAGGGGCACACGTTCGCCGAGATCCAGCAGCGCTGGCCCCGGGAGTTGGCGGCCTGGCTGGCCGACCCGGACGTCGCCCCGCCCGGCGGGGAGAGCTTCGCGGCGACCGCGCGGCGGGTCGAGCAGGCCAGGGAGCGCATCGTGAAGGCCCACGAGGGCCGCAGCGTCGTCGTGGTCTCCCACGTGACCCCGATCAAGATGCTCGTCCGCTTCGCGCTGGGCGCGCCGCCCGAGTCCCTCTACCGGATGCATCTCGACCTGGCCTGCCTGTCGGTGATCGACTACTACGCCGACGGGCCCGCCGTCGTGCGCGCGCTGAACGACACCGCGCACCTCTCCTGACGTCTCCCTCCTCGGGGAGACGTGACGGCCGTGGCGGGGCGGCGTGCTGCCGCGCACCCCGGCGTCAGGCCCTCATGTCCCCGTACCCCAACCCGGTCCGTGCGCCTGCCGGTCCGATTGAACTCGTGGTTTGAGGGTTTCTCCCTCTGTCTCTGGTGACTACGGAGAAAAGTCTTCACCCGATAGTTCAACGATACCGTTGAAGGTATGGCAATCGACATCAAGGACACCGTCCACGCCGTCGACGCCGCCTCCGTCACGAGGCTGCTCCCTGCCCGGCCGCGGGTGCTCGCCCTGGGCGAGCCCACCCACGGCGACAACGAGCTGCTGGACCTGCGCAACGAGCTGTTCCGGCAGCTCGTCGAACAGGAGGGCTACCGGACGATCGCGCTCGAGAGCGACTGCCTGATGGGCCTGGTCGTGGACGACTACGTCACCTCGGGCACAGGCGCCCTCGACGAGGTGATGCAGCGCGGCGTCAGCCACGGGTGGGGCGCGTTCTCGGCCAACCGCGAGCTCGTGCGCTGGATGCGCGCGTACAACGAGGGCCGGCCCGCGGCCGAGCGGCTCCGCTTCGCCGGTCTCGACGGCCCGCTGGAGATAAGCCACGCCGCGAGCCCCCGGCAGGCCCTCACCGCTCTCCACGGCTACCTCGCGGCCCGCGTGGACGCGGACCTGCTCCCCTGCGATGCCGAGACACTCGACCGCCTGCTCGGCGCCGACGACCGCTGGGCCGATCCCGCCACGATGATGGATCCGTCCCGGTCCGTGGGACGGTCGGCCGAGGCCGGAGAGCTGCGGCTGTTCGCCGACGATCTCGTGGCGCTGCTCGACGCGGAGACGCCGCGCCTGCTCGCGACGTCCACACCGGACGAGTGGGACCGGGCGCGCCTGTACGGGCGCGCCGCCACCGGCCTGCTGCGCTACCACTACTGGATGGCCGACAGTTCACCGGGCCGCATGCCGCGGCTGCTGGGCCTGCGCAGCTCGATGATCGCCGCGAACCTCCTCGCCGTCGCGGAGCGGGGCCCGGCGCTGGTGTACGCCCACAACAGCCATCTCCAGCGGGACAAGAGCACGATGCGGATGGGCGAGGTGCCGTTCGAGTGGTGGAGCTCCGGCGCCATCGCGGACGCGCACCTGGGCGAGGGGTACGCCTTCCTGGCCATGGCCCTCGGCACGATCCGGCATCGGGGGGTGGACACCCCGCCGGCGGACACGCTCGAAGGGCTCCTGTACGCACTCCCGGAGGAGCGCTACGCCGTGGACGTCCGCCGGCTGGCGGCCGCCCTCGGCGACGCGCCGCCCGCCCTCCGCGTGTCCCCCTGGTTCGGCTACGCCCCGCTGGACCCGGCCCACCTGCCCGGCTACGACGCCATGGTGTTCGTGAAGGACGTCAGCCGCGGCTAGAGCGCCCGCCCGTACGGGTGACGGGATCCGGCGCGGCATCGGGCAGGGCGGCACCGGGCGGGACGACGCCGGGCGGCACGACGCCGGGCAGCACGACGCGGAAGGCCGCTCCGGCGCCGGGCCGTGTCCGCAGCTCCACCCGGCCCCCGTGCGCGGCGACGATCGACCGGACGATGGCCAGCCCCAGCCCCGCGCCCCCGCCGCCGGTGCGGCTGCGTGAGCCGTCCACCCGGTAGAAGCGGTCGAACACCCGGGCGGCCTCCTCCGCGGACATCCCCGGCCCCTCGTCGGCGATCACGAGGACCCCGTCTCCGCCGGCCGTGCCGACGCCGATCCGCACCGGCGTGCCCGGCGGAGTGTGGGCGACGGCGTTGCCCACGAGGTTGGAGACCACCTGACGCAGCCGCGCCTCGTCGCCGTGAACCGGCGCCGCGCCCGGCGGCCCGCCGTCCGGTCCGGTGAGCGTCACCTCCCGTCCGGGGTCCAGCGCGCGCAGGTCGTGGTGGGCGTCGGCGGCGAGCGTCCGCAGGTCCATGGGCGCGAGGTCCATGGGCAGGGCGTCCTCGCCTTCGTCGAGGCGGGCGAGCAGGAGCAGGTCCTCCACGAGCCGGACCAGGCGGGCCGCCTCGCTCTCGATACGGTCGAGGGTGAGGTCGGCGTCGGGCAGCCCGCCCATCCGGTGCAGTTCGGCGAACCCCTTGATGCCGAAAAGCGGGGTGCGTAGCTCGTGGCTGACGTCGGCGACGAAGCGGCGCATCCGGACCTGCGCCCGCTCCCGCTCGGCGAAGGCCGTCTCCAGCTGGCCGAGCATGGCGTTCAGGGCGGCCGCCAGCCGGCCGACCTCGGTCCGGGGCGCGGCCAGCGTGGGGACGCGCCGGGACAGGTCGCCCCCGGCGATGGCCGCGGCGGTCTCCTCGATCCGCCGCAGCGGCCGCAGCCCCCGCCGTACGGCGAACCACCCGATGACGGCGAGCGACGTCACCAGCGCCGCCGCGGTCACCGCGCAGACCGTCGTCAGGCGGCCGACGGTGGACCGCACCCCGCCGAGCGACGCCGCCACGACGATGCTGCCGGATGCCGCCGCCGGCGTCGTCGCGGTGGCGGGCCGCGGGACGGCCACGACGCGCCACTTGCCGCCTTCGGGGCCGGTCACGTCGAACGGCCGCCCGCCCAGCCGCTCGACTTCGCCGCTGTCGAGCCGGGGGAGCGCCGGGCCCCGATCCGGCAGCCCGTCCCGCGGCCGGTCCTGCAGCCAGGGACCGCCCTCCTGCTCGACGGCGCCGTCCGCGCGCAGGTAGGCGACGTACACCTGGTCGATCAGGTCCATTCCGGACAGGGCGCCCGGCAGCGGAGCGGTCTGCGGCGCGGACGGTACGGCGGACGGTACGGCGGTCAGCCGGGCGGGAATCCGCGACAGGACCGTCGCCATCGGCGCGAGCTGCCGGTCCACGCGTTCGATGAGGTGGGCCCGCAGGGTGGCGACCGCGACCGCGCCGCTGACGGCGAGGCCGGCCGTGAGCAGGGCCATGGTGGTGAGCAGCAGCCGTCCACGCAGCGACAGGCTCCCCAAGCGCGGCGACAGGCTCCCCGAACGCGGCGACGGGTTCCGCCATGGCGACAGGCCACGTGAGCGCGGCGACGGACGCCTCGTGCGGGCCGTCATGGGCGTGGCCCGCGCAGCACGTACCCGATGCCGTGCATCGTGTGGATCAGCTTGGGCCCGGTCCTGTCGATCTTCCGGCGCACGTAGCTCACGTACGTGTCCACGATGCTGGAGTCTCCGGCGAAGTCGTACCGCCAGACGTGCTCCAGGATCTGCGCCTTGGACACCACTCTTCCGGCGTTGAGCACCAGGTAGTGCAGCAGGCGGAACTCGGTCGGCGACAACCGCACGGGCGTGCCCGCCCGGATCACCTGATGCCCCTCCGGATCCAATTCGAGGTCGGCGACCCGCAGCGTGCGGTCCTCGGGGGCGGCTCCGGCCCGCCTGAGCACTGCCTCGATCCGCGCCAGCAGTTCCTCCAGGTCGAAGGGCTTGGTCACGTAGTCGTCGCCACCCAGCCGCAGTCCGTTGATCTTGTCCTGCGTGGTGTCGCGCGCGGTCAGGAACAGCACGGGCACCTGACCCGGACTTGCGCCGGACAGCGGGCGGGGGAGCGTCCGGAGACGGCGCATGACCTCGAAGCCGTCCATGTCGGGCAGCATGACGTCGAGGAGCACGAGGTCGGGCGGCGTGCCCCGCGCGGTCTCCAGGGCCTGCGACCCGGTCGCGGCCGAGGTCACCTCGTAGCCCGCGAAGCGGAGCGTGGCCGCCAGCAGTTCCCGCACCACGGGCTCGTCGTCGACCACCAGCAGGTGCCGCCCGTCCACCTCCGGCCTCCCTTCGCCGATCAGCGGAAGAATAGGTACGCGCTGCTAAGCCGGGCGTACAGGGCCCGTCGCCTCAGGCGTCCCGCCGGTGGAAGACGGCGGCGGCGGCGCCGAGCAGGCCGAGCACGGTGGCGGCGAGCACGGCGGCGCCCGCGAGCGGCGCGAGCCCCTCCGTGCCGGGATGGACCGCGAAGAGCCGCGCGCCCGCCGCGCTCGGCCACCAGGTGACGATCCACCTGGCCACCGCCTCCGGGAACAGGCCCGCCATGCCGGGAAGGATCAGCAGGAACGTCCCCAGCGAGACGGCCCCCGCCGACCTGCGCAGCAGGAACCCGAGCGCCATGCCGTACAGGCCGACCAGGCCCGTGAACAGGCCCGCGCCCAGCAGCGCCCAGGGCACTCCGGGATCACCGGGCCCCACGCTCGGCACGCCCCGCGCCGCGAGCGCCGCCTGGCTGAGCGTCAACGACAGGAGCGCCAGCGGCGGGCCGACGAGGAACGCGGCCAGCGCGACGACGGCCCCCTTGCCGGCGAGGAGGAGCCCGCGTCTGGGCACGGCGGTGACGCTGACCGGCATCGTCCCCGCGGCGTACTCGGAGGTCACGGTCAGCGCGCCGGCCGCGCTGACGAGCACTCCCACCAGCACGAGAGCGCGGAAGGCCGTCTCCGTGGGGTCGAAGGCCGCCCGGTCCGCGGCCGGTGCGGCGAGGTAGTCGCGTGCGGCGGCCATGCCGAACAGGTAGCCGTACGCCCCGGCCGCGACCATGGCCCCGGCCAGGCAGCCGAGCATGGCCCGGATGCTGCGGAACTTCACCCACTCCGCGCGCAGCACGCCGTACGCGGTCATGAGACGGCTCCGGCGGGACTCGCGGCGAACTCGACGCTGTCGCCGGTGAGCTCCAGGTAGGCCTCCTCCAGGGAAGCCCGCCACGGCGTGAGTTCGTGCAGGACGATTCCGTGGGCGGCGGCGAGCCCACCGATCTCGGCGCCGGACAGCCCGGTCACCGTCAGGCCGCCCCCGGCGGCGGGCCGGACGACGGCGCCGGCCTGCCGGAGCAGGGTGGCGAGCCGCGGCCCGTCGGGAGTGCGCACGAGCACCGCCTGCCGCGCGGCCGAGCGGACGAAGGCCTCCAACCCGGTGTCGGCGATCAGCCGCCCGCGGCCGATGACCACGAGGTGGTCGGCCGTGAGGGCCATCTCGCTCATCAGGTGGCTGGACAGCAGGACGGTCCGGCCCTCGGCGGCCAGGCTCCGCGTCAGCGTGCGGATCCATCGGATGCCCTCGGGGTCCAGCCCGTTGACGGGTTCGTCGAGCAGCACCACCGGCGGGTCGCCGAGCAGCGCCACCGCGATGCCGAGCCGCTGCTTCATGCCCAGGGAGAACCCGCCGGGGCGACGGCCCGCCACGTCGGCCAGGCCGACGAGCCCGAGCACCTCCTCGACCCGGCGCCGTCCGATGCCGTTGCCGTACGCCAGGGAGAGCAGGTGGTCGATCGCGGTCCTGCGCGGGTGCACGGCGTGCGCGTCGAGCAGTGCCCCCACCTCCCGCAGGGGTACGCGCAGGTCGGCATAGCGCCGCCCCCCGATCATCGCGCTCCCGCTCGTCGGCCTGTCGAGCCCGAGGATCATCCGCATCGTGCTCGTCTTGCCCGCGCCGTTCGGTCCGAGGAAGCCGGTGACGACGCCCGGCCGTACGTCGAAGCTGAGGCCGTCCACGACGGCGACCTCGCCGTACCTCTTGGTCAGCTGCCGCAACTCAATCATGGGACGCAGACTCGCCCACCGGTCTGCGTGGCCGCTGAGAGGTTCTGTGCGAGTTCTGTGAGCGGCCCGCCCGCGACCTGCGCCGGTGCCGCCTCACGTCTTCGTTTCGCGGGCGAACTCAGAGAGTCTTCACATGACCGCCGGCCGGGCCGGGGAATGATTCGGGAGCCGCTAGGCTTACCCTCACGGTGGACGAGCCGGCCGGGCGGCCGCGTCAGGACTTCGGTCCTGCCGAGGAAGGTCCGGGCTCCACAGGGCAGGGTGGTCGGTAACGCCGACCCGGGGCGACCCGCGGGACAGTGCCACAGAAAACAGACCGCCCCTTCGCGGGGGTAAGGGTGAAACGGTGGTGTAAGAGACCACCAGCGCCCACGGTGACGTGGGCGGCTCGGTAAACCCCACCCGGAGCAAGGTCAAGAAGGGACGTTCTCCGGAACGTCCCGCGCGCGACGTTCGAGGGCTGCCCGCCCGAGCCGCGCGGGTGGACCGCTTGAGGCCGCCGGCAACGGCGGTCCTAGATGGATGGCCGCCGGTCAGCCCTCGTGGCTGGCCACAGAACCCGGCCTACAGGCCGGCTCGTCCACCTTCCGCCCCTCTGAGCTGGGCCGACTTCCGGATCACTCCTGCTCGGGGCACATCGGGGGCACATCGAGCGCGGAACGGAACGCCGAATCGAGGGCCGTACGAGCCCGCTCGGAGGCTGCCCACGTCCTCGGGCAGGTAGCGCCAAGCAGCGCGAAGCGATGAGAAGCGGCAAACGTTGAAAGTCCAGCTCAGCGTATGAGCTGGGCACTCCCCGCAGGTCAGCCGTCAGGACAGATCAGATCTACGACTTGTAACCAGCCCCGCCACGCCTGTCAGGGCGGATAGCAGGGCCTTCAAGGACCTACGAGATAATGATCGGTCTTGGCCGTGACTGTGCCATCAAGCTGGAGGGGGACGATCTGATGGGGTTCTTCGGCACCTATCTATATGACGGAAGCCGCTGGCTGGAGCACGAGGCCGATCAACATCCGGATTTCGCCGAGCCCTGGCTCATGGTCAGTATTCATGACAGCGACATCACGACTGTGGTCTATCGGCCGGCAGGGCCGGGCTCTGGCGTCGCTTATCTGGGTCTTACCCCGCGTACCTACTTCTAGGATTCGAACGCCTCAGCGCCTACCGACCCGGCACTCGAAACGGCAGGACTGGCGAACTGTGGGGGCAGGTACACGGCGTTACCAACGACGCCGAGCGCAAGGCGAAAGAGCGCCAACTTGCTGCTTACCTTGCCGAGGACATTGACCCAGCGGAGATCGACGAGGCCGAGGACGAAGACGTTGACGACCTTGATGATGCGGAGATCTTCGTGGAGGTGAAGACCGGCGCCTTCCTCGGGACACTGCATCTGCCTATACCCGATGATCTCTCCCGGTGATACCTACAGTGACCGGGAGCGGGTCGCCGCTACCGCAGTGCAGCCGGGGCACTTTGGGGGCGCACGCGCTCCGAAAACGCTGGCAAGCGATGACAACGAACGGAAGCGTTTTCGCAGGTAGCTTGTGGTGCGGAGCGATTCGCCGCAGGTAGGTAGCGTGCGAAATTAGAACCCGGCCTACAGGTCGGCTCGTCCACCTTTCGCCCCTCTGAGCTGGGGCGCCTCTCCGATCGCTCCTCCTCGGGGCGCACCTAGCGCGGCGGGACACCCTCGCCCGGCCATGGGTGGTGGCCTTCACTCCTCGTGGTCGTCGTCCCTGAATTGGAGCGCCTCCGTAGAGGGTTGCGGTTGTCGATCACGGCGTTCCGTGATCGCCATGGCGACGGCGGCGAGCATCCAGCCGGCTCCCGATACAGCCAGCGTGACAGGGATGCCGATGTCTCGGTGAACCTCGAGGGACGCGAGCACGCCCAAAAGGAGAGTGAATGTGCCAAGGGTCAAGAAAATTTGGCGGGCGCTCATTCGAGTGATGTTAGGGCAAGCGGGATCAGCTGGTGAAGGGGCGCTTTCGCCCTTGCCGGCTTGACGGTACCGGGGAGAGCGATATAGCAGCCGGAACAGCAGCGTCACCAAAAGCAACGCGAAACGATGAGAACTTCAGCACTGAGAGGCCTGCTGAACGCGCGATCGGAGCAGCCACGCAGGTCAGCCGGCAGGACCGATCAGATCTACGCCGTGTGATCGCGTCACGTCCGGCAGGATGAGCCACGTGCCCTTCGATCCCAACTCTGACGCGGTCAAGACGCGAGACCGAGAAGCTGTCGAGCGAATTCTCGGCCGTCCCCTGAGCCAGTCATGGCCGGCCGGTGCGTTGCCCCCTGGAAGCCGGGTCATGGTCCTACGCGACTCGGTCAGGGGCGGGCCGTGGCAGGAGGAGTTCCTGGGAACAATCGACGACATGGGCGCGCCCGAGCCGGTTCAGCATGCGCACGCTCACCCAGGTGAATTGGAATACTGGGTCATGTTCGATGAGCCGCAGGCAGATAGCGATGGGTGTGACCCTTATCGCAAAGCCCGGATCTGGGGCCGCTATCTGAGACTTGAGCCACCCGCCGATCGTCTGTAGCGGTCCGGGGCACTGCGGGGCCGCGTCGCTGCGAAAACGCTGCAAGCGAGACAACGGACGCAGGCGTTCTCTCAGGTAGCTTGATCCCGGTCGACTTGACCTCACCGCCGTACAGCGGCACGCGTGCCCCGGGTGCTCCCAGTGCGGCAGCGCCGGTCGTCTGGACTTCGGCAAGCCATGCGACTTGCTGAGAGGCGTTTTGCCGTCAGCGGGCACGGCCGGTGCGAGCATCGCGAGGGGTAGAAGCGATCACCACAGCCGGGGGAAGACATGCTCCGAAAACTGATCCTGATAGTGGGCGTTGCCGTAGCCGCGTCGCCGACCGCCATGGCCTGGGCGGACGAGGTGCCGGGAGTTCTCTCGGCGCGGGCGGCCATCGCCGTCACGCCGGCCGGGCAGGAGTCGGGTGCGTGTAGTCCCGGATCGCCGTGTGCGGCGGTCGACTGCGGCCCGGGCCGCGTCTGTGTGCCCTCGCCCAAGCAGTGCTTCACCACCCCGTGCCCGCAGTACGACTGCGTGCCCGCGTCCTCGGCGCCCCGCTCCGATCGCCGGCCTCCCCACCCCGGCTCACATCCTGACCGGTGGCGGCCCGGGCATCCCGAGCAGCGACCGGCCTACCCAGGCCACCGGCAGACGGTGGACCACTCGCCCGGCACTCCTGGTGACCCGGCACGCGACGTCGGCCGGGTGAGCGACGTCCAGCCGTGAACGGCGACCGGGAACGCGTACGGGGCGAGGAACGCCCGGCCGAAAATGCTTCGCGCGGCGAGGGCAGGAGCGCCTAGCGTTGATCCTCTCTGCGGGCGCGGAGGGCGTGCCCTGCCGTTCAGATCGGAGGTGCGAAGCGGCATGACCTGTCACCCCGTCGCGCTCTGCTTCGACGCGCACGACCCGCTCGGTCTCGCGGGCTTCTGGGCCGGTGTCCTGGGCTGGGAGACGGCCGAGGACGACATCGCGCTCCTGCCGAACGACGACACCGGGTTCCGGATCCGATTCCTACCGACGCGGGAGCCGAAGTCCGGCCAGAACCGCGCCCACTTCGACCTGACGAGCACGTCCCTCGAAGACCAGCAGCGGACGGTGGCGAGGGCGCTCGAACTCGGCGGCCGGCACATCGACGTCGGGCAGAGCCCGGAGGACGATCACGTCGTGCTCGCGGACCCCGAAGGCAACGAGTTCTGCGTCATCGGGCCGGACAACAAGTTCCTCGCCGACTGCGGATTCATCGGGGCGGTCTCCTGCGACGGTTCGCAGGAGGTCGGGTATTTCTGGAGCGAGGCGCTGGGCTGGCCGCTGGTCTGGGACCAGGACCAGGAGACCGCGATCCGCTCGCCGCACGGCGGCCCGAAGATCACCTGGGGTGGTCCGCCGCTGATGCCGAAGCCCGGGAAGAACCGGCTGCATTTCGACATCGCTCCACCCGCCGGCGGTGATCAGCAAGCGGAGGTCGACCGCCTCGTCTCCCTCGGGGCGAAGCGCGTCGACATCGGTCAGGGCGAGGTCGGCTGGGTGGTCATGGCCGACCCCGACGGCAACGAGTTCTGCGTTCTGCCCCCGCGATAGCGCGAACGGCCCGGCTGTCCGGCATCGGCACGAGAAGCCCACGATCAGGAGTGTCCGGAGCCGGCGTTGAGGCGTGACAGGGCGCTGTCGAGCAGCATGTCCAGGGCGGCGGGGTAGGCGCTGTCGTTCATGTCGGCGATCAGCAGAGGTGCGACCGCCGCGATGTTGGGGTGGGTGGCCGCGGGCAGGCGGGCGTAGGTCGCCTGCCAGATCTCCTCGTCCGCCCTGCGTGCCTGTTCCGGCAGTGCGAGGGAGGCCGCGTCCAGCGCGGCGAAGGCCAGCGTCATGTCGATGAAGGTGTGGTAGACGCGGACCGCCTCACGGTCGGGGAACCCGGCGCCCCGCAGTAGCCCGAGGATCGCCTCGTCGGCCGCGATCTCGTGCGACTTGCCGCTGATGCGGCTGGCGGTCAGCACCGCGGCCTGGGGATGTTCGAGGTAGGCGGCGTGGATGAGCAGGCCCAGTTCGCGTAGGTCGGCGCGCCAGTCGCCGGTGGCGCGCCAGCCGGCCATGGCACGCCCGATGAGCATGTCGCCGATGGCCAGGGTCAGGTCGTCGATCCCGGCGAAGTAGCGGTAGAGCGTGCTGGGGTCGGCGCCCAGGGCGATGCCGAGCCGCCGCACGGTCAATCCGGCGGAGCCGTGTTCGCGCAGCATGCGCAGCGCGGTCCGCACGATGAGATCCTCCGAGAGGACCACCCCGTTCTTCGTGGGGCGGCGCCGTCTGCGCGCCGGTTCCGGGATCACGGGCTTGGGCACGCCTTCCTCCTGTCCGCCTGACGGCTTATGCCAACACCATTGACGTTACCAGTGACGGTGCCGTTGGATCGGGCATACCAAGGCGTTTTGTCCTGGAAAGGGAGAGTTTTGTCATGCGTGTTCTGCTCGTCGGCGCCGGTGGGGTGGGTACGGCGATCACCCGGATCGCGGCCCGCCGGTCCTTCTTCGACCACATGGTCGTAACCGACTACGACCTGTCCCGCGCGGAGGCGGCGGTCGCCGCACTCGGGGAGGAGGGCGCGCGCTTCAGCGCCCGGCGGGTGGACGCGAGCGACGAGGCCGCGGTGGCGGCGCTGCTGGCCGAGCACCGCTGCGACGTCCTGCTCAACGCCACCGACCCGCGGTTCGTGATGCCGCTGTTCCGGGCCGCGCTGTCGGCCGGAGCGCACTACCTGGACATGGCGATGTCCCTGTCGCGGCCCGATCCGGAGCGCCCGCACGAGGTGTGCGGGGTCAAGCTGGGGGACGCCCAGTTCGAGATGGCCGCCGAGTGGGAGAAGGCGGGCAGGCTCGCACTGGTCGGCATGGGGGTGGAGCCGGGGCTGTCGGACGTCTTCGCCCGGTACGCCGCCGACGAGCTCTTCGACCACATCGAGGAGATCGGCATCCGCGACGGCGCCAACCTCACGGTCGACGGGTACGACTTCGCGCCGTCCTTCAGCATCTGGACCACGATCGAGGAGTGTCTCAACCCCCCGGTCGTGTACGAGGCGGGCCGGGGCTGGTTCACCACCCCTCCCTTCAGCGAGCCGGAGGTGTTCGACTTCCCCGAGGGCATCGGCCCGGTCGAGTGCGTCAACGTGGAGCACGAGGAGGTCCTGCTCGTGCCGCGCTGGGTCGACGCCGAGCGGGTGACCTTCAAGTACGGGCTGGGCGCGGAGTTCATCGACACGCTGCGGACCCTGCACCTGCTGGGTCTTGACCGCACCGAACCGGTCCAGGTCGTCGCCGAGGGGGGCACCACCGTCGAGGTCTCCCCGCGTGACGTGGTCGCGGCGTGCCTGCCCGACCCGGCGACCCTCGGGGATCGCATGCGCGGCAAGACATGCGCGGGCACCTGGGTCAAGGGCACCGGGAACGGCGGTCCGCGCGAGGTCTACCTGTATCACGTGGTCGACAACGAGTGGTCCATGCGCGAGTACGGCTCGCAGGCGGTGGTGTGGCAGACCGCCGTCAACCCGGTCGTGGCCCTCGAACTGATGGCCACCGGCGTCTGGTCCGGCGCCGGCGTCCTGGGGCCGGAGGCCCTGCCGCCCCGGCCCTTCCTCGACCTGCTCACAGAGCACGGCTCTGCCTGGGGCATGCGCGAGCAGTGACCGTTCGGGCAGCGGGGCCGCGGTGGAGGCTCTCGGCCTGTCCACCGGCTTCACCTCGCCGGCGAGAGCCCTCGGCCCCCGTACGACGAGCGTCCGGCGTGCGATTTTAGATTCTGCTGGGAATCGTCGCGGGTGGGGCAGGGAACTTCGCAGACGTGACATCCCTCCACCACCTACGTGACTGCCTCGGCGATCTCGATGAGCTGGAGCGCAGCGTGAAGCACGGCATCGACAGCATGTGCGGCAAGCTGTATCGGGCCATCGATTGGCAGCGGCGATTCGAGGCCGACGTGTCCCACGAGCTGCGCACCCCGATCGCGGGGCTGCGGGCACAGCTGGAGGAGGCTCGGCTGCATCCCGCCGACATCGATGTGGACGACCTGCTCGAACGGGCGCTCAACGATGTGGGGCGGCTGCAGGCGCTGGTCGACGATCTGTACCTGCTGGCCCGGCTCCAGGCGGCCGCGCAGCCGGCTGAGCCGGCCCTGCTGGACCTCGGACAGCTCGTGCAGAGCGAGCTGGCCCAGCGTACCGACAGGCTCGACGTCAAGGTGCGGGCCGACCCCGGGGTCATGGTCCCCGGCCTGGAAGCCCGGCTGCGGCGGATGCTCTCCGAACTGCTCGACAACGCGCAGAGACACGCCAAGACCCGCGTGCTCGTCCAGGTCCAGCGTGCGGCCGGCACCGCGGAGCTCGTCGTCGCCGACGACGGAGACGGGATCGGGGAGGAGGACCGTGAGCGGATCTTCGACCGCTTCACCCGTCTCGACGCCGCCCGCTCCCGCGACCGCGGCGGAACCGGCCTCGGCCTGGCGATCGTGCGGAACATCGCATACGGCCACGGGGGCCAGGTGCACGTCGAGCGGTCGCCGGCCGGCGGCGCGGCCTTCGTCGTCCGGCTGCCCCTGGCCTGACCGGCGGTTCTCGCCGAGCACCCGCACCCCCGAGGACGAGGACGTCGGCCGGCCGGGCCCGCACCCGGTGAGCACGAGCCGTCCGGCTCTGGGGCCTCAGCCCGGCGGAGCGTCCACGGAGCCGTCGGCATAGGTGATCCTCGGCATCGGGGGCGGCGGCGCGCCGGTGAGTGCCGCGCAGGTGACCATACCGCCCCCGGGCGCCGCCAGGTCCTCGGTGGCCACGCAGGCCAGCCGGGACGTGGTGGGGGTCTCCGCGGAGGTGTCGACCGGCTTCGACACGCGCTCGGCGTCCATGGTCACGGTGCAGGTCCGCGATCTCGGCCCCTCGTCGCAGCCATACCAGTAAGGGGTCTTCATCGGCCGATAGTAGGGATTGTTCTCGGCCCGCAGCGGGTCGGGGTCGGGGCCCTGAATCGTTGCGGTGAGCCGGATCCGCTGCCCCTCGGCCAGCTTGAACCGGCACCGCTGTTTGTCCGTGGAGATCTCTTTGGTCTTCGCGGCGCAGCTCACCGGAGCGCCGGACACCTTCACACCCCACCCGGTGAGCATCAGGACGAAGAAGTCGTACTGCTTCCTCTCCTCGCTCGGTTCGGGGGCCGGAGTGTCACCCGGAACCGTCACGTGGCTGGCACCGTCGGGGCCGGGGACGGTCAGCTTGTGCAGCACCGCGGTGAGATCCTCGGCCGACGTGGCGAACCGGGGTTCGGGCGCCCCTGTGGTGGCGGCGAGTTGCCGCAGGCCGTCCTGCCGGCCCTTCGGCACCTTGTAGCCGACGAACCGGAACTCCAGGGTCAGCCCGGCGGCGGCGATCCTGTCCCGGATGGTCTTCCGCAGCGCGGCCTGGTCCTGGGCGCAGGCGTCCTCGCCGTGGCCGGTCACCACGACGATCCGGTTGACCTTCTTGCCGCGGAAGGGATACAGCCCGGAGAAGTCGCCGATCGCCGCGAGGACGCCGTCGCCCAGGGTCGCCGCGCCGGACGGGGTGAGGGCGCGCGCCGCGGCGGCGATCCGGTCGCCCTGGCCCCGGCCGGCGGGCACGACCTCGGCGGTGGTGTCGGTGGCGCCGCAGGTGCCGCCGAACCGGCGCACCGAGAGCGCGTCGCCGTCTCCGGAGTTGTGGGCCGCGGAGCCCACGGCGGCGGCGATCGCGCCGAACCGGCCGGCCGGGCCGGCTGAGGCGTCCACCAGGAACGTTGTGCGGTAGTCGGGAACCAGTACGAGCCAGACGTAGGCGCCCGCGCCCGCGACCACAAGGGCGACGGTGAGCAGCGACGCCACCACGCGCCGGCCCCTCCTGCGCGGCCCGGTCACCGCGGGGCCTTCGGCAGGGTGAGCCGGAGCGCGGCGAGTGCCCTGTTCATGGCGTCCACCTCGTCGTTGTAGCGGTCGGCGATGGCGTTGTAGCGCGTGGGCGCGGCGGTCCTCGACCGGGCCGCGTCGAGCAGGTCCCTGGCGGCGGGGACGAGCTCCTTCTGCAGGTCGCGCAGGCCGATGGCCCTGCGGTGGATATCCCGGGTGGCGGGGGTTCTCGCCCGGTCGGCGAGCACCTTGAGTTGCGCGTCGGCGTCGCCCGTCCCGGCCCGGTCGAGCTCGCGCTCGGCCACGTCGAGCCGGCCCGCGCCGATCGCGTTCACCGCGGCGTCGACCCGTTTCGCGGTGGGGTCGAGGACGCGGATCACCTCGTAGGCGTTCGCCCGCACCGGTTCGGTGTTGGTGAGCCAGTCGAGTGCCGCCCGCAGTTGTTCCGAGGTCTCGGTGAAGACGGGCTCCGGCGCGCCGGCGGCCGAGGCGATCCGGCTGAGCCGGTCCCGCTGGTCCTCCGGCACCTGATGCCCGACCAGCCGGAACTGGATCTTCAGGCCGGCCGAGGCGATGCGCTGCCGGATCTCGTCCTCGGCGTACTCGGCGTCGCAGGCGTCCGCGCCGTGACGTGTGACGACGATGACCCGGTTGACCTGGGTGGCGCGCAGCGGCCAGAACCCGGAGAAGTCGCCGGCCGCCTCGACGATGCCCTTCACCATCGTCGGCCTGCCGCCCGTGGACACCCGGCCCGCCGCGTCGGTGATCTGGCTCCGGTTGCCGGTGCCGAAGTCCACCAGCCGGGTGGTGTTGCCGTCCCGGCCGCACTCGCCGCCGAAGCCGCGCAGGCCCAGCGCGTCGTCGTCTCCGGAGTTGCCCACGGCGGCCCGCAGCGCCCCGGCGATGTCGGTGGCGTCCGCGCTGGTGTCGATGAGGAACTGGGTCTTGTACGTGGGGGACAGGGCGGGGATCAGCCAGTTCACCGTCGCCCAGCCCCCGCCGCCGATGAGAGCGGCCGCGGCGACGGCGAGGACCAGAGGCTTGAAGTCGACGGCCAGATGGATGATCAGGTCGCGGCCGGCCTGGAGGATCCAGCCCAGACCGAAGACACGCGCCTCCTGCCGCACCTCGTCAGGGCCGGTGTCGGTCTCCTGGCTCACTCCCGGCCGATCCGGATGTCGCGGCCCGCCTGGTTGACCCGGCCGAACCCGGTGACCGTGGCGTTCTGGGTGACGGTGATCCGCCGTCCGTCCGGGGGCAGCAGCGGGGTGAGCTCGTCGTCGACGATCCGGCGCAGCTCCCGGGCGGCCTCGGGGTCGGCGGCCGCCAGCCGGTGCAGGCGTTGCCGCCACTCCACCACCAGGGCCTGTTCGGCCTGCTCGTCGCCCGCTTCCCGGGCGGCCAGCAGTTCCGTACGGGCCTCCGCGAGATCGGCCTCGACCGCCGGCGCCTGCTCCGGACGGGCGCGCCGCCACAGCGCGACGACGGCCCTGCGGCCGTCCCGCCATCCCTCGGTCGCCAGCACACTTACCAATGCGGTGGCGGCGGCCAGCGCAAGCGCATCCATTGCACTCCTGGACGAGTCTGATCGACGGGCCTTTCGAGCCCTGGCTCATGAGTCAGGATCGGCCGGGGTGGCGGCGAAGTCGAAGGCGGCCTGCCTATGGGGCATAGGCGACGGCTATGCCCGCAGGTCGCCTAGTTCGCAGGAGGCGGGCACCACACCCGGGGCGGAGCGGGCCAGCCCGCGGACGGTCCGGGCCGCGAGCGAGCAGAACGCCTCGGCGAGTCCACCCCGGTCCTCACGCCGGCGGGCCGCGACGACCGTCGCCGGCGGCAGGCCGGTGAGCTCGATCATCCGCAGGCCGGTCGGCAGCGCGGTGTCCCTGAAGTTGTACGGGCCCGGGCACACCACCCGGTTCAGTCGCACGCTGAGCAGCACTTCCTCGGAGGTGGCGCTGGGCGCGCCGCGGTATCGGGGCGGCTCGTCGTTGCGCTGCTCGTCCATGGTCCACCAGCGCACCGCGCGGGCCGGGACCTCGGCGTGCACCGGGGCGAAGGTCTGGCCGAGCACGTCCGTGAAGTGGACGGCGTCCACGTCCCACAGGTCGTGCCCGGTGGACACGGCGAGCCCCCGCGGTTCGGTGAGCACCGGCTCCCATGCGAGGCGTTCCTGGTCCACCGGCATGAACATCAGCGCCACGTCGATCTCGCCGTGGATCAGCGGCCGGTCGAAGTCGACCAGGCCGAGCTGCCGGAGGCTCACCGCCACCTCCGCATAGGCCTCGGCGAACGCGGTGAGCACGGTGAGGTGGATCTCACGCGGCATCGGCAGCGCCACGCCCACCCGCAGCGTGCCCTCCCGCAGGCCGCCCACGTATCGGGCGGTCGAGGCCGCCTCGTCCACGGCGTGCAGCACGCCGCGAATCCGGTCGTAAAAGGCGGCCCCGGCGGGGGTGAGCCGGGTCCCGGACGGGCCCCGGACCAGCAGTGGGGTGCCCACGTGGCGTTCCAGGTCCCGGATCTGCTGGCTGAGCGTCGGCTGCGACACGTGCAGGCGGGCGGCGGCCCGGGTGAAGCCGCCGTATTCGGCGACTGCCACGAAATACCGGAAATGGCGCAGTTCCATGTGTCCGTCCCCGTGGCCGAGTCGGGAGGCCCCCGACGTGGACGCTCATCCGGATGTCGTGGCGACGCGCCCTGACGTTACAGATAGTCGCCGGACGGTCGTGGAACGGAGTCGGGCGACGATCCGGCCGAGGTGACGGCCGAGGTGACGGCCGAGGTGACGGCCGAGGTGCCGTACGGCCTGCGCGGTCAGGAGAAGCGCTCGACGGTCACGGGGACGGGGCCCGCGTGACGCATGACCGTCGTCAACCGCCGCAACAGCGGCCCGAGGGCCTCGCCGGACGCGGTTCCCAGATGGGCGGTGAGGTCGACGGAGCAGGCGGCGCCGGGCCCGATCCGGCGTACGTTCCAGGTGAAGACGTCCGAGGCGGTGCGCAGCGCACCCGTGCCGACGACCCGGGTCCGCGGGTCGCCGGCCTCCGTCGCGAGCGTGACCACCTCCGCGAGGCGGGGAAGGCTGGGCTCGCCGGCGAACAGCAGGCGGTAGACCCGCGTGTCGTGGAACCCCTCCGGCACCTGCGGCGGACTGAGGCGCAGGGGAGGCGAGTCCGGCAGAGGCAGGTGGTCGTGGAACATCGCCCGCAGCCACGCCTCACCGGGCAGCTCGCCCCCGCCGAGAGCGTGGTACGCCGCCTCGGCCTCGGGGCGGCTCACCGCCCGCGCGCGGGCGCGCAGGCCGGGATCCTCGCGCATCGCGCGCCCGAAGGCCGCCGAACTCCACCACACGCCGTCGGTCGCGGTCCACCCGGCGGTGTCCAGGCCGATGGTCCTGAAGTCGCCGGCCAGGGCGAACTCCTCGACGACGACTCCCTCCGCGTCCGTCCCGGCAGTGATCAGGTAGTAGTCGAGACCCGCCTCAGGTGTGGCGGCGAGAGCCGATCGCCCACGCTCGTCCATGTCGCTGTTCATGGCCGCAGGCTACTGACCTTGCCGCCCGGCTCCCGTGGGTGATCACGATGAACTCCACCCGCTCGCCGATCTTGGCGAGGAAGTGCGGCCCTTCCCCCTTGCGGTTGTTGATCAGCACGTCGTTGAAGACGACGGTGAACGTCTTGTCCGGCAGCACGTCGCCCTTCGCCGGACCACCAGCGGCCCGTAGAGGCCCTTCTTGATGCCTCCCGTGCCATGGTCGGAGCCCACCACGTGGTCGTGGTAGTGCCAGTAGCCCGCGCTGCCGGGCTCGATGGTCCCGCCGGTGCGGCGGCCCTGCGCGTGGGTGCGCCAGACGTAGATGCGCCGGCCTCCCGGCTCCACCACGCTGTCGTTCATGCGCGTGCCGTCGCTGGTCACCTCGTAGAGGGTGATGCGGCGCGGGTTCCCCGCACCGGTGGGTGCGGTCGCGGTCCTGTCCACCGGCGCCGCGCTCGCCTGGCCGGACATGACCAGCGGGGCGAACGCGGCGGCGGTCGCGGCCGTGGTGAAGGCGCGCCGGAAGAACAGGCTCCGCCTCGTGCCCCTGCCTGCCTCGGTCATGGTTCCCCTATCGGTGACGACGTCCCGTTCGTGCCGAGGTGGCTGCGCCTCCGTGGGCTCGGCGACGAGCCGGCCGGGACGGTTCCCCGTGTGCTCCACCCGCTTCGCCTCGCCGAGGCCCATGAAGGTCCAGCCTGTGCCGCCGCCTGGTCGAGCGGTCCTGTCAGTCGGTCCGGAAGGGGTCGTGCTCGGCGAGGAGTTTGTCGAGCCGGGCCTGGTCCACCCGGCTGACGACGGTCGACTCCTCCTGCCGGTCCCGTACGCATTTGGCCAGCGTGAACGTGGAGGTCACCACGTACATCAGCCCGAGGGCGAGAAAGGAGCGCACCCAGGCCGTGACCGGAAGGTAGAGGATGCCGGCCGCCAGGCCCACGAGGGAGATCGCGAATGAGATGACGGCCTGGGCATAGAAGGCCGTCGTTGTTGAGGGTCTCACCGGTTTCGTCATGGATGTCATGATCCGTGCGTACGCCTGCCGGGACATGAGCGTCCCTACTCAGTTACCGGTGAGTACGAATCCCCGGCTCAGTGGTCCGGATGCAAAGCGTTGCCGATGTACATGGCCGCCAGCATGGTGAACAGGAGCGCCTGCAGGAACTGGATGAATATCTCCAGGGCGGTCATCACGACGGCCATGGCCACGCTGAGCAGACCCACCGGGACCCCGGGCACCGTGGGGTGCTCGACGAGGAACCAGAATCCCACCGCGCTGAAGAACGCCAGCAGCAGATGCCCCGCGAACATGTTCGCGAACAGCCGTATGGCGTGCGTGAACGGCGAGGTGACGAACGTGTAGAGCAGTTCGAGCGGCGCGTACAGGACCAGCGCGACCGGCTTCGGCAGGCCGGGCGGGAACATCAGGCTCTTGAGGTATCCGCCCACCCCGTGGTGCCGGAAGCCGAGGTAGAGCTTGATCACATACACGACCAGGGCGAACACCACCGGAAATGCGATGTGGGAGTTCACCGGGAACTGCACTCCCGGGATCACGCCCAACAGGTTCCACAGCAGGATCACCGAGAAGAGGCTGAGCAGGAACGGCATCCAGCGTTCGGCGTCCCCGCCGAGGAAGGGCCGGGCCACCTGGTCGCGCACGAACAGGTAGCCGTACTCGCCGAAGTGCTGCAGGCCGCGGGGGACGAGCGACGGCCGCGCGAAGGCGCCCCACGCGAGCGCGCACAGCAGGACCACGCCGACCACGGCCAGCACCACGGGCTTGGTCAGCCAGTACGGCGCGCCGGGCCAGAGCGGCGGAAAGTCGAACAGCTCGAGGCCAGGAGCCGTGAAGTCGTCCATGGCGAGGATTGCGGGCATGGGGAGTCCCCTCGACGGGCGGCCGAAAACTGAGTACGACGTACTCACTTTTGTGGTGCGAGCCTACCTACCCGGTACGGTGTACGCAATAGCGCGACGACCTGGGGCGATGAAACATGACGGGCCACGAGAACCTGTGGATGCGACCCGAGCGCCCGGCGCGGGGGCCGCGGCCGAGCTTCAGCCGTGCCGCTCTCGCGGAGGCCGCGATCAGGATCGCCGACGCCGAGGGACTGGAGGCCATCTCCATGCGGCGGCTGGCCGCCGATCTCGGGGCGGGCACGATGTCCCTGTACCGCTACGTGACGGGCAAGGACGAGGTGCTCGACCTCATGCTCGACACCGTGGTTCGGGAGTACCTGCCGGAGGATCAGGATCCGCCGGACGACTGGGCCGAGGGGCTGCGCCTGCTCGCCTGGCAGGCCCGGCGCACCATGCTCCGCCACCCGTGGCTCGCGCCGCTGGCGGCCGGGCGGCCGCAGGTCGGCCCGAACAGCGCGCGCCTCACGGAGACCGCCCTCGGCATGCTCGACGGCCTCGGCCTGAGCGTCGACGAGATGCTGACCCTCGTCGGCGCGGTCTTCGCGTACGTGAACGGCTACATACAGAGCGAGCTGGCCGAAGGTGAGGCGCTCCGGCGGTCGGGGCTCACGCTGGCGCAGCGGCTGGCGCAGCACCTGTCCTACATCCAGTCGCTCATCGCGACGGGGAACTACCCCATGCTGGAACGGATGACGAAGGAGGGCGGGCGGCGGTACACCGGAGCCGACGACCGCTTCGCCTACGGCCTGGACCGGCTGCTCGACGGAATCGCCGCGGGTCTGCCGCCGCGCGGCGACACGGAAGGGCCCGCGTCACCGCGCTGACGGCACGCACCGGTGCGGGCCGGGGTGGCATGGGGTGGGGTCAGTTCGGGGTGATCTCGTGGAGGCGGCAGACCTGCCGCCAGACACGCGCGTCGAGCGTGCCCGCCCTGTCCTGGAAGTCGGCGACGGGGACGCGGACCGGCCCGGTGAGGTCGAGGAAGCTGTTGTGGTCGGCGTCGGGATCCCAGGTACGGGTGGGGATCTCGACGTGGTCGTCGCGGTCGCTGCGGTCCTGGCTCGTGATCTTCAGGACCTCGGCGCCGCCCCGGTGGGTCCTGAGCACCACGCACGGGCGCACCTTGTGGCCCGGCCCGTCCTCGTAGGGCACGTCGGCCCACCAGATCTCACCGGGACGCGGTCCGGCCTGCGTGGCCGCACCCCCGCGTCCGCCCGCGTCGCCGCCCGTCGCCCGGCGGCCGCCACCGGTCCCGGAGGCGTGGCCGGCGGAGCCGCGCCTCGTGCCGGGGCCGGTGCCGCTCCC